>JAIXVS010000271.1 GCA_027482795.1 Rhodobacter sp. | reverse complement strand
CGCTAATATGAGCGCGCGGCACCGCGAGTTTTACACCCGCAAGGCAGGGCGGGGATGAGCGGGGCTTACGGGTTTGGCGGCTGGGCGCGCATCGCCCTGCGCAGCAGTATCGTGGGCGCGCTGGTGTTCGGCGGGCTGGTGGTTAAGCTGATCTTGCGCGCTGTTGAGGCCCCGCTGTTTGGGCCCGCGCGCCCCTTTACCCCCTATTTGACCCAAGCCGTTTGCCGCGCTGCCTTGTGGCTAATGGGCTTTGGCTTTGCCGTGCAGGGCAGGCCCATGCAGCAGCACGGGCTAGTGGTGGCCAACCACGCCTCTTGGCTGGATATTTTCGCGCTGAACGCCGCGCAAAGGGTTTATTTTGTAAGCAAATCCGAAGTGGCGGCATGGCCGGGCATCGGCTGGCTGGCCCGCGCCACTGGCACGCTGTTTATCACCCGCAAAGTGGTAGAGGCAAAGCGCCAGCAATTAGAACTTGAATCCCGCCTGCACGCAGGGCACCGCCTGCTGTTTTTTCCCGAAGGCACCAGCACCGACAGCACCTTTATTTTGCCCTTTAAGCCCACCCTATTCGCGGCGCTGTATGGCGATGGCATGGGCGATCTTTACGTACAACCCGCCACGCTGCGCTATACCGCGCCTGCGGGCCAACCTGCCAATTTCTACGGCTGGTGGGGCGATATGGACTTTGCCCCGCATCTGATTGCGACTTTGGCAGCCAAGGGGCAGGGGCGGATCGAAGTAATACTCCACCCGCCGCTGCGTGTGGCGGATTTTGCAGGGCGTAAGGAATTGGCGGCCGAATGTGAGAGGGTGGTGCGGGGGGAGGGGTAAGCCGTCTGCGGGCGGTCATGTGCATCAATAAATAACTTGCTGCACATATTGCGTTTGTGTGAACGAAGAAACGAACAATCCTCGGAGAAAACTATGTCAGCCCTACAAAAAACAACCGCAACTCTGCGTCTTTTTGGGGATACACTTGATCCAGACGAAGTTTCAGCCCTTTTGGGTGCGTCGCCATCTTATTCGGCACGCAAAGGCGATGCGAAGGCTTCCAAGTCAGAAAAGGCCCGCATTGAAAAGACGGGAAAGTGGATATTCAAAACGGATGATTGCGCGCCGGGAAATTTGAACCTTCAGATCGAAACCCTCCTGTCAAAACTTACGCAAGATTTAGACATCTGGCGCGATTTGGCTAGCCGGTTCCAATGCAACCTGTTTTGCGGGCTTTTCATGTCCAGTTCAAATGATGGTGAGAGTATTTCTGCAAACACTTTGTTGCAGCTTGGAAGCCGTGGCATCGAAATTTGGTTCGATATCTACAACTTCGACGAGGATGACAGTTAGGGGAACAATCGCCCCCCCTCACATCCCCGCCAAAAGCCCCTTCAACACCCCTGCTGCATCCTCGGCCCCCCAAATTTCGGCCCCAATTGCGAAGAAATCCGTCACAGGGGCATATTGGCGGATCAACTCCAGCGTCAGCGCGCCTTCGGTGATGCAGGGTACTTCGATGACTTGGCTCCACCACTCAACGGTGTCAAACTCTAGCCGCTCGCCCCGCCCCAAAGGGGTGTCACCCGCAGGGCCAAAGGCCACGTAATCGGCCCCCGCTTCGGCTGCGTTCATGCCATCGTGGCGCGAGGTGCCGCAGTAAGCCCCGATTATGGCATCCGCGCCAAGGTCTTTGCGAAGGGCGCGCACTTGGCGCGCGCCGTCGGTCAGATGCACGCCGTCCAGCCCGTGCGGTTCCACCAGTTTCACGTGGTTTTCAATCACAATCGCCACATCGCGGGCGTGGGCGATAACACGGCAGGCATCGGCGGCGCGCGCGATAAAATCGGCATCCGCGCTGGCAAGGGACAGGCGCAGACAGGCAATATCGACCGTATCCATCACGCGCGCCAGTTGATCGGGAAATACCTCCAGATCAAAGGCGGGCGGGGTAATCAGGGTGATCTGCGGGCGGTCTGCGTGGCTCATGGCTTATTCCTTTGGCTTTGGGGCGGTTTACCCCAAGCGTTTGGAAAATACCATGCAGCGTGTTAGGCCTTGCTGCGCCGCCATAGTGCGATGCCCGCCCAGATGAACAGGCCCTGCACCACCACGCGTACTGTTGCCGCCATGGGCGGTGCAAATACAGGGTCGAGGCGGATGAAATCCCACAGATGCAGCGGCATATAGGCGGCGCACAGGGCGGCAAAGGCCAGCGCCCCCAGCGCACGGGTGCGCGGCCAAATCGCCGCCGCCCCGATGATGATTTGCACCACCCCTGCCGCCAGAATAACCGGAACGGCGGGCAAAAACGGCGGCACCAGCGGCGCAAAGCCCTGCGGGCTGGCCAAATGCGCCGCGCCCCCGCCAATCATAACAAAGGCTGTCAGGCCGACTAAGGCCCATGTGGCCCAAGGCCTCTGTGTCATGGCGGTATCCTTCCTTGATGTTGGCATCTGAACAGCGTTAAGATGGGCATAACGGATAATCTAATCGGTGTATAGATGCAATCTTCTGATGAACCTCCCTACCATCACGGCAATCTGCGGGCGGCCCTGATTGCCGCGGCTGATGCGATTATTGCCGAAAAAGGGATCGAGGGGTTTTCCCTGCGCGAGGCGGCGCGGCGGGCTGGCGTCTCGCCCGGCGCGCCCGCACATCATTTTGGCACAGCCGTGGGGCTTTTGACCGAAGTTGCCCTACTGGGCTATGCCAGCCTTGGTGCGGCGCTGAATGCCGTGCCGATCACCGATGATCCCGCCACCGATTTGCGCGCGCAGGCCTTGGCCTATGTGGGCTTTGCGCTGGCCCATGCGGGGCGGTTTCGGCTGATGTTTCGGCCAGATTTGGTGAACCGCGACGATCCGCGCTATGGCGCGGCGGCAACGGCGGCGCTGGCGGGATTTGCGGGGACAGTTGCGCGGAGTAGCGGCGGGCAGGGCGACGGGATGGCGCAGGTCTTTGTGGTCTGGTCATCCATTCACGGCATGGCGAATTTGGCACTGGATGGTAAGGCGCAGTATTTGTTCGACGGGGCCACACCCCAGCAGTTTGCCGCGCAGATTTTGCCCGATCTGCTGGCGAAAAGCTGGCCCTTTGGGTGCTGAGCGCGAGGCGCCCTGCGGCATGGGCCCACCCGCGCCCGCTTTGGTTGATGCGGCGGCGCGCATGGTCTAGAAGGCGGCGCAACGATAGACAGGACGGTCATGACCCAAACCCAAATTCCCCCCGCCTTTGTTTTGGTGCGCCCCCAGATGGGCGAGAATATTGGGGCTGCGGCGCGGGCGATGCTGAACTTTGGGTTAGAACGGATGCGCGTGGTCAGCCCCCGCGATGGCTGGCCCAGCCCGCAGGCAGTGGCGCTGGCCTCGGGCGCAGGCCGCGTGCTGGACGCGGCGCAGATTTACGATGACGTGCAAGGCGCGGTTGCCGACTGCGACTATGTCTATGCTACCACCGCGCGTGGGCGCGAATTGACCAAGCCTGTCTTTACCCCCGAAGCCGCCATGGCCGATGCCCGCACCCGCGTTGCCGCAGGTCAGCGCGTGGCCGTTCTGTTTGGCCCAGAACGCGCGGGGCTGGAAAATGACGATATCACCCGCGCCAATGCCATCATCACCGTGCCCGTGAACCCCGACTTTCCCAGCCTGAACCTTGCGCAATGCGTTTTGCTGTTGGGGTATGAATGGCGGCGGCAAACCGCGCCCGCGCCAGATGTGGTGCACCATATGGCCCGCACGCAATGGGCCAATGGCGCAGAGGTAGAGGCGCTGGGCGATCACTTTGAAAGCCGGCTGTCGGACGCGGGTTTCTTTTAT
>JAIXVS010000168.1 GCA_027482795.1 Rhodobacter sp. | reverse complement strand
GTGCGCGAATTGGTGGCGCGTGGCAGCATTCCGTATTCTGCCGTAACCCAGCCCATGCCCGTGTTTTTCAGGAAAGGCGGCGCTTTTTCTTCCAAAGTGGCGCTGCACAGCACATGCGTGTCACCCATTTTAATCAGGCAAGAGCCTTCGGCATGTTTCATCACGTCAATTTCAATCGAAACTGCGCGCATTTGGTCTAAAAGTCGCCCTGATGGCCGCATGGTGTTTCCTTTCATATCGCCGCCAGATATGCCACGCCATGCCCCTGATGCAAGCAGCATTGACAGGCGGCCATGCAATCCCCAATTTTAGGCCGTTATGACGCACCCACAAAACACCCTGTCTGACATGAATGACCGCACGCGCGAAGTGTTTCGCCGCGTGGTCGAGGGGTATTTGCAATACGGCGAACCTGTTGGATCGCGCACCTTGACGCGGGCCATGTCGCAGCCGCTTTCTGCCGCCACAATCCGCAATGTGATGCAGGATTTGGAATTTTTGGGCCTGCTGAACTCGCCCCATATCTCGGCTGGGCGGGTGCCAACTGAACTTGGGTTGCGCCTGTTTGTGGACGGGTTGCTAGAGGTGGGCGATGTGGGCGCGGATGATCGCCAGAAAATGGAAAGCGCGGTCGAGGGCGACAGCGACATTCCCACCATGCTGGATCATATCAGCGCCACATTGTCGGGCCTGACGCGGGGCGCATCGGTGGTGTTGGCGCCAAAGCAGGAATCGGTGGTGCGGCAGATTGAATTTATCTCGCTTGCCGCTGATCGTGCCTTGGTCGTTTTGGTTTTTGCCAATGGGCAGGTTGAAAACCGCGTGTTCACCCCGCCCCCTGGCCTGACCGCCAGCGCAATGCGCGAGGCGGCCAATTTTCTAAACGCGCTGGCCTTGGGGCGCACATTGTCTGAACTGCGCGGCGCGGTAGAACGGCAAATTGCCCAAAACCGGCGTGAGATTGACCAACTGGCGCAAGGCCTAGTCGAAGCTGGCCTTGCACTGTGGGAAAACTCGGGCGAGGCGAGCGAGCGGTTGATCGTGCGGGGCCGCGCCAACCTGATCGATGATCAAACCGACAACGCCCAAGACATCGACCGCATCCGCGAATTGTTCGATGACCTAGAACGCAAACGCGATATCGCCGATTTTCTGTCCCTTACAGAAAAAGGCGAAGGCGTGCGCATTTTCATCGGGTCAGAAAACAAACTTTTTTCGCTATCGGGTTCCACTTTGGTCGTTTCCCCCTATATGAACAGCGACAGCAAAATTATTGGCGCCGTCGGGGTCATTGGCCCCACGCGGCTGAACTACGGGCGGATCGTGCCAATTGTGGATTATACGGCGCAGCTTGTAAGCAGGCTTTTATCTGGCCGCTAAACAGGTTAGATGCAGCCCGCTGCGCCAAAGTGAAGAAGGATAACGTCATGAGCACCGATTCGAACGCCCACAATGCGGATATTCCCGAAATGGCCGATATCCCGCTGGAGATCAGCGAGATTGACACCCTTCGGGCCGAACGTGACGATATGCGCGACCGTTTCATGCGCGCTTTGGCCGACGCCGAAAACACCCGCAAACGCGCAGAACGTGATCGGCGCGAGGCAGAGGCCTATGGCGCATCGCGTCTGGCGCGCGATTTGCTGCCCGTTTATGATAACTTAAAGCGCGCCCTGTCCACCGTGACCGATGGCGTTGCCCCCGAAATGGTTGCCGTTTTGGAAGGCGTTGATCTGACTTTGCGCGAGCTGACGGGCGTTATGGCCAAGCACGGGCTGACCCCGATCAGCCCGAAAGTCGGCGAAATGTTTGACCCTCAGCTTCACGAAGCCATGTTCGAAGCGCCGCTTCCAGGCACCAAAGCGGGTGATATCATTCAGGTCGCATCCGAAGGCTTTATGCTGCACGACCGCCTGCTGCGCCCCGCGCAGGTTGGGGTTTCGTCGAACACCCAAGGCTAGAATTTAGCCTTTTGGCGGCAACATTGCGTGCAATTCATACAGCAGTTGCAGCGCGGCCATTGGCGTCAGTTGATCTGGGCTAATATCGCGCAGCTTTGCCTCGACTGCCGATGATTTGGGCGGTGGCGGCGACGCTGGCGCGCGAAACAAGGGCAGATCATCGATCAACGCCTTTTGCTTGCCGCCGCCCTCGCGTTCAGACTGTTCCAAGCTTTCCAGCACAAACTGCGCGCGGTCAATCACCGCTGGCGGCAGGCCCGCAAGCCGCGCCACATGCACCCCATAAGATCGATCTGCCGCGCCTTGCTGCACCTCGTGCAGGAAAATCACGTCGCCGTCCCATTCTTTGACAGACATGGTCGCATTGCGCAGCCCGTCCAGCTTGCCCGCAAGGGCGGTAAGCTCGTGATAATGCGTGGCAAACAGCGCGCGGCATTTGTTGACCGATTGCAGATGTTCCAGCGTGGCCCACGCAATGGAAAGGCCGTCATAGGTGGCCGTTCCGCGCCCAATTTCATCCAAAATCACCAAAGCGCGCTCGCCCGCTTGGTTTAAAATCGCCGCCGTCTCCACCATTTCCACCATAAAGGTAGACCGCCCGCGCGCCAAATCATCCGATGCGCCAACGCGGCTGAACAATTGGTGCACCAGACCGATATGCGCGCGCGATGCGGGCACAAAGCACCCCGCCTGCGCCATAATCGCGATCAGCGCGTTTTGGCGCAGAAAGGTCGATTTTCCCGCCATATTTGGCCCTGTCAGCAGCCAAATTGCAGGGGTATCGCCGCTGGATAAATCGCAGGAGTTTGGCACAAAGGCCCCGCGCCGCGTACGTTCAATCGCGTATTCCACCACTGGGTGGCGTCCATCTTCGATGATGAAGGCGCAAGAATTGTCCAAAATGGGCTGTTTCCAAGCCTTTTCTGCCGCAAGTTCGGCCCAAGCGGTGGCCAGATCAATTTCGGCCAAAATCTGCGTCACTTCGGCAATCATCGCGGCGTTTTGCAGCACCTCATCGGCCAGCCGCGCAAAATGTACCTGTTCAATGTCAATCGCCCGCGCGCCTGCGTTCATGATTTGCGTTTCCAGCGTTGAAAGTTCAACCGTGGTAAAGCGCACTTGGTTGGCAGTGGTTTGGCGGTGAATAAACCGCGCGTTCAGCGGCGGTGCCATCATGCGCGCGCCGTGCGCTGCCGTGGTTTCAATAAAATAACCCAGCACATTATTGTGCTTGATCTTTAGGCTTTGCACACCCGTTTCTTGCACATAGCCGGTTTCCAGATTGATGATAATGCCGCGCCCATCGCCCTGCATTCGGCGGGCTTCGTCTAAATCGGGGTCATACCCATCTGCCACAAAACCGCCATCGCGGGCGAATAGCGGCAGATCGGTGACAAGGGTTTCGGACAGTTCGGTATACAGGTCTGTCCCCGCCAAAAGCGCTGCTTCGGGCGATGACAGGGCAGAATGCACGCGCTGCGCTGTACCCAAACCATCGCGCACTGCGCCCAAATCGCGTGGCCCGCCACGCCCCAGCGCAAGGCGCGATAGCGCGCGCTCCATATCTGGCACGCCGCGCATCAACAGGCGCAGCGCGTCGCGCTGGGCGGCGTATTCCACAAAATGGGCAACTTGGGCATGGCGGGATTGGATCAGCGCCAAATCGCATGATGGGTTCGCCAGCCGCCGTTCCAGCAGCCTGCCGCCCGCCGCCGTAATGGTGCGGTCAATCACCGATAACAGCGATCCCTCCCTCCCCCCGCTCAGCGATTGAACCAGTTCTAAATTGCGCCGTGTTGCGGCATCAATCATCATGGTGCCACCCAGTTTTTCCTGCACAGGTGGGCGCATTAGGGGCAACTGCCCGCGCTGGGTTAGCGAGATATAATCCAAAACCGCACCCAGCGCAGAAATTTCGGCGCGGTCTAATTGGCCAAACGCATCCAGCGAGCTCACCTTAAACGCCGTGCATAGCCGCTTTTCGGCAGAGCCCGAATCAAAGCTGGCACGGGAAAGGTCTGTCACCGCTGCGCCAGCCTCAATCGCAATGGTGCGAATTGTTTCATCCTCGTCCTCGATCAGCAGCATTTCACTGGGGCAAAGCCGCGCAAGTTCGGGGCCAAGGCGAACGATGGGGCAGGCCGTTACATGCAGCGCGCCAGTGGATACATCACACCACGCCAGCGCCGATTCGCCGCGCACCGTTGCATAGGCCGCCAGAAAATTATGCTTGCGCGCGTCCAGCAGCGCCTCTTCTGTCAGCGTGCCAGGGGTGACAAGACGCACAATCTCGCGCCGCACCACAGATT
>JAIXVS010000318.1 GCA_027482795.1 Rhodobacter sp. | reverse complement strand
TCTTCAAACGTTGACACAGCGTTGACACGTTTTGCGCGGGTGTATTCCCTAGCATTTCTATCGGGAACTAACCATTTGATATAGCTGTAAGATTTGGTTTCTTCCGTGCCTCGGCCCATTCCCACGCGCGCCTTGGATCGGATTCCCAAAAATATGAACCTGGCCCTAACCAATCATAGGCCTTTTCGCTGCGGGCGAGCGTGGTTTTTCCTGCAAGGATAGATTCTCCAATTTCCGCATCACACCCGTGGTAGCCAAGGACGAATGCAGTTTGCAGCCTTGGCATCAGGCTGCTTTCGCCTTCGTGCGTTTTGGCGGCTTGGATTGGCCACCGTAATTTTCCGAAAGATCGCCAGCTTTGGTAACGATACCCATATCCTGCAAAGCCTTAAGTGCCGCTTCAGGTGTTCTTGTAACCTCTCGGGTGTATTCCCGCAGAGCTTTCTTCATCTCTTGCGCTTCGGATTTGGTCATTTTCCACCTATTTCCTTTGTGTAAACGCTAGAAGCCAACTCGATAACCGTCAATTCAATTTTCTGCGTAAGTTCCTGTTAATTCGTTAACGGGCACGCCGCATCCACGCCGCCCACAAATCAGGCCGCCGCGTCTTGGTCACTTCCTCGGCCTGCGCCTTGCGCCATTTCGCCACTTCGGCATGATTGCCCGATGTCAGCACGGCGGGAATCTCCCGCCCCTGCCACACCGCTGGGCGGGTGTATTGCGGGTGTTCCAGCAGCCCGTCGGAAAAGCTTTCCTCTACCGCAGACTCCGCATTGCCCAGCACATTGGGCAGCAGGCGCACAACGCTATCAATCACCGCTTGGGCTGCAATCTCGCCCCCCGTCATCACGAAATCCCCCAGCGAGATTTCCTCGATTTCGAAATGGTCCAGCACCCGTTGATCCACCCCTTCAAACCGCCCGCACAGCAGCGTCACGCCATCGCAAGCGGCAAGCCGCCGTGCAATCGCTTGGTTCATGGGCCGCCCGCGCGGGGATAGGTAAATCACGGGCCAGCGATTCACATCGCGCGGCGTGCCCTCACTGGCCGCCACCAGCGCCAGTTCCAGCACATCGGCCCGCAAAACCATGCCCGCGCCGCCGCCCGCTGGCGTGTCATCCACATCGCGGTGCTTGCCCTGCCCGAATCTGCGCAAATCCAAACACTCCAGCGCCCACAGGCCCATGTCCAGTGCCTTGCCCACCAGTGACAGCCCCAGCACCCCTGGAAAGGCATCGGGAAACAGGGTGATAATCTTGGCCCGCCACGCGCCCTTTTGCACAAGTGGGTCTTCCATCAAATCGCGCGGTTTCAGGCTGGGGCGCACAGATATGCGGCCATGACTGCGGGTTGGCGCGCGTAAGGTGTCGGCGGCATCATCGCTCATCCCTCGGCCCCAATCTCACCCTCGCGTTCCGCAGGCAGGTCAACCACCACGCGCCGCGCCGCCAAATCAACCGTCGGCACCGCCGCACGGGTGAACGGGATCAGCAGGCCAGATACCCCCACTTCCAAAATATCGCCCGCGCCGTGGTTATGCACCGCCTTCACCGCGCCCAGCGCTGCGCCGCCCGTATCCACCACGTCAAGGCCGATCAAATCGGCATAGTAAAACTCATCATCAGGCAGGGCAGGCAAAGCCGCGCGCGGCGCAAACAGCGATACACCGCGCAGCCCGTCCGCCTGTTCTTTGGTGGCAACCCCCGCAATGCGCGCCCCAAAACCGCCCGTCACAGGGCGGGTCAGGGTGATGTGGAACGTCTTTGTCCCATCTTCTGTAAACAGCGGGCCATAATCGCCAATCGCCGATGGCTCGGCGCAAAAGCTTTTGATGCGCGCCTCGCCAGCCACGCCATAAGAGCCTGCAATGGCCCCCACGCAGATCAGATCAAGCTGTGGCATATCGCGCCTATCTTTGGGAAAGCGGCCCCCACGAATGCAGGGGCCGCGATTTGGATTATTCCGAAGCCGCTTCCGCAGGGGCCGCATTACGCGCGGCTTTCTTGGCAGCAAGTTCGGTCATGCGCTTGCCTGGTACAGCGGCTTTGGGGTTGTTGCGAACCTTTTTCTCAACAACGCCAGCGGCTTCCAACATACGTGCAATACGATCGGTGGGCTGCGCGCCCAGACCCAGCCAATGCTTCACGCGCTCCATATTCATCTTCACACGCTCTTCGCTGTCTTTGGCGACCAGCGGGTTATAGGTGCCCAGCTTTTCCAAAAAGCGGCCATCGCGCGGGTTGCGGCTGTCGGTCGCCACGATCGAATAGAAAGGGCGCTTTTTGCTGCCGCCACGGGCCAAACGGATTTTCATCGACATACTGTAGTCTCCTAAGTGTGGGCGCAACATGCGCCGATTGTTGGTTATTTCTGTAGTTTCTCGTGATGCCTGATGACTTCAGATATGATGAAGGTCAGGAATTTCTTGGCGAGTGCGGGGTCTAAATCCGCCTCGCGCGCCAGCGCCTCAAGCCGCGCCATCTGCGCCGCCTCGCGCGCGGGGTCGCTGGGGGGCAAATCATGCTCAGCCTTCAGCCGCCCCACGGCTTGGGTCTGCTTAAACCGCTCGGCCAGCGTATAAACCAGCAGCGCGTCAAGGCGGTCAATGCTGGCGCGGTGGTCGCGCAAAATGTCTGCGGCGCGGGCGGTGTTCGTGTCGGGATGTGTCATGCGCTTCCCCAAGTATGGCGATAGACTAAATCTGCTTCATCGCCTTTTTGACGTGGGGCAACGGGGTCAAGAACAGCGCCCAGCCTTTGTGCCACGCGGGCAGAGGCGGCATTACTTGGGTCCATATAGCTAACCAAGCTTGGCAAGCCCACATGCGCAAAGGCCCAATCGCGCAGGCTCGCCGCGGCTTCAGTGGCATAGCCTTGGCCCGTCTGGCCGTCATACAGGAACCAGCCCAATTCGGGTTCGGGAAACAGCGGGCCTTGATTGATGCCAACATTGCCCACCGTCTCGCCCGTTCGCGTCAGGTCAATCATCAGCCCGCCCGCCCCAAACAGCGCCCAACTTCCAACGTCATGACAAAACAGCGCCCAAGCGCCAAATTCGTCAAACGGCCCCCCCATATGCACCGCCCGCGCCGAACCCAAAAACGCGGCATAGGCGGGGTAATCCGCCATCACAGGCGCGCGCAGGGTTAGGCGTTGGGTGGTCAGGATGGGGGCGGTCATGGCTTCACCTCCGGCCCCGAATGGCGGTAAACATGCAAATCGGCCTCGCCCAGCGCGGCCATCTGCGCCTCGGCCACGGGGTCGCGCACCGCGCCCAAATCCCGCGCCAAACGGGCAGAGCGGTCGTTGCCCGCATCAACATAGCTGACAAAACGTTGCGGCCCAAAGACCTGCAAAGCATGAGGCAAAACGGCAAAAGCCGCCTCGCGGGCATATCCGTGACCTTCGGCGGCTTGCACCAAAACCCAGCCCAGTTCGGGTTCGGGATCGCCCATTTCCTGCCACAGATAGATCCAGCCAAGGGGGGTATCATCGCCGCCCAGCGCCGTGATCGTCCACATCCCAGCACCGCGCAGCGCCCAGCCCGCAATGCCCTGACAGAAATCGGCAAAAGCATCTTCGGCGGTAAACGGCCCGCCCATATATTTGGCGCGATCTGACAGGAAAACCGCCTCATAGGCAGGGTAGTCGGTAATTTGGGGCGCGCGCAAATGCAGGCGCGCCGTGGTGTAAAAGGGCACAGATGCACAGACCGCACGGGCGATGTCGCGCGCTGGCCCTGTTGGGACATGCAGCCAACTCTGCTCGGGCAGTGTATGATCGCCCAAAGCCATCATTTCTTTTTCATCATCCCCGACAGGCCCGCAGGCAG
>JAIXVS010000069.1 GCA_027482795.1 Rhodobacter sp. | reverse complement strand
TTGATATGTGCTCATTCTGACGCTCCTGTTGATCGCGGTGCGCACTCGCCCCCGCTGGTGCTATCACCTAGGTATCACAGCTTTAGCGCGCAAGAGAGGGTCACAAAAATATGAACATCTCCTTAAGCGGTTGGCCGCTGATCGCCCCGATGCGCCGCAAGCAAACTGGCGCGGGTTTGGGCCAAAATCGTATCGGACAGGTCAGGGTTGGCCGTTTTGACGGCGCGCGCCAGTGACAGTGCACCAATCAGCGTGGCCAGAACCACAACGGCCAAATCCCGTGCGTTTTGCGCAGGAATAAGCGCTGCCAGTGCATCAATATTCTGCGCCATACCTTCCGCAAAAGCCGTTTGCACATCGCTGTCAAGCTTGTTCATCTCGCCCGCCAAGGCACCCGCGGGGCAGCCCCACGGGAAATAGTCGCGGTGCTGCGCGCTAAGATAGGTGTCGATATAGCGTTCAAATGTCATGCCATCGGCCCGCAACAGCGTAATGATGTGATCAAAATCATGGGTGATAACGGCACTTGCCAGCGCCGATTTACTGGGAAACTGGCGATAAATCGCGCCGTGCGTCAGCCCAGCTTTTGCGGCGATTGCGCCCATAGATGCCACCCCCACCCCTTCGGCGCGCATCGCAGTACTGGCGGCAGCAATCACGGCTGCGCGGTTTTCTTGGGTGACCGATTTTGAAACTTTCACAATTTCCCCTTGCTATTGATTATGTATGTAATCAATAATGCCCTAAGATGTCACATTCAGCCACAGGAAAATAAGATGAATACGCAACAAACTCTATCCTCCAAATTGCCAGTTTGGTTTTGGATCGCGGCGGTGCTGGGCCTTGCATGGAACGTTTTCGGGCTTGTTCAATTTGTGCAAAGCCTGTCCGCCACGCAAGACAGCCTGATGGCGGGCGGATTAACAGCGCAGCAGGCCGAGGTGATGCTGGGCTATCCGATATGGATGACGATAGCCTTTGCGATCGGTGTGATTGGCGGCACTGTGGGGTGCATTGGGCTTTTGCTGCGCAAATCATGGGCGCAGCCCGTGTTCTTGGCATCCCTATTGGGATATATTGCGCTGTGGATCGGCGATGCCGTTCACGGCGTGTTTGCCGCATTGGGCACGCCCCAAATCGTGGTTCTAACCGTTGTCGTGGCTATTGCCCTTGGGCTATGGCTGCTAGCGCGGCGCTTCCCCGCCGCTGTGTAAGCTTAGGGCGTGAATAAGGGCGCTTAGATCGGCGGGCAAAGGGCTGGTAAACTCCATCCGCTTGCCCGTTTTGGGATGGTCAAACCCAAGGGATGCTGCGTGCAGTGCTTGGCGCGGGAAGCTATTGGCCAAATCGGCCCCCGCTGCATAGATTTTGGGCGAAAATTTGCGCGACCCGCCATAGGTTTGATCGCCCAGCAGCCCGTGGCCCGCATAGGACATATGCACGCGAATTTGGTGGGTGCGGCCAGTTTCCAGCCAGCATTCCACCAGCGCGGCCGAGGGGCCAAGCTCTTCCACCACACGGGTGCGGGTGACGGCGTGACGCCCGCTGTCCCAAACCACTGCTTGACGTTGGCGGTCATGTTTGTGGCGGGCAAGCTGGGTCGCAATTTTCAAAATACCCGCACCCTCAAAAGTCACCCCGCGCAGGCCGCGAATGCGCGGATCATAGGCCGATGGCGCGCCGTGAACGACTGCAAGATAACGGCGGGTAACAGAATGGTCGGCGAATTGCGCAGATAGGGCATGATGCGCGCGGTCGGTTTTGGCCACCACCAAAAGCCCCGTCGTATCCTTATCAATGCGGTGCACAATGCCAGGGCGCCGCGCGCCGCCAATGCCCGCCAAACTGTCGCCGCAATGATGCAGCAGCGCGTTCACCAGCGTGCCCGATGGCGTGCCAGGTGCTGGATGCACCACCATGCCCGCAGGTTTATCTATAACAATCAGCTCTTTATCTTCGTAAACAATGGTCAGCGGAATATCTTCTGGCAATGTGTCCAGATTTTCGGGCGCAGCAAGGCGCAGGGTAATTACATCCCCCGCCTGCACCTTAGCCTTGGCATCGGTCACAGCTACGCCGCCGCGCCAGACATCCCCTGCCTCGATCATTTTCATCAGACGCGAGCGTGACAGCTCTGCCCCCTCTGGCACAGCGGCGGCCAGTGCCTTATCAAGGCGCGGCGCGGCCTGCGGCATGGTGACGGTCAACTCGCCCAATACTTCGACCGCATCATCTTCGAATTCATCTTGCGCGTCATCATCAAAGGGGCTTGGCATGGCAGACACTCCGGCAGAAGAACAGGGATTGCCCCCGTCGCTGCGCTTTTTAAAAGGCTTGGTGACCACGCTGATGATCACCATGATTTTGGGTGTCATAGCGGTGGTTTACCTGCTTGTCACCCGTATGCCTGACGGGCGGGCGCAAATCCCCGCCTTGCCGCCCGATATCGTGCTGCCAGTGGGGCAAAAGGCGCAGGCCGTAACATTTGGTCAGGGGTGGAGCGCGGTTGTCACAACCTCACAAACTTTGCTGATCTTTGATGCCAAAGGGGCCATGGTACACAGCGTGGACTTACAGGATTTGGCAGCCAAGAATTGACAAATCCGCGCCTGCATGAAACAGCCGCTGCTACAGCAAAAAGGGATACGGCGATGAAGCGCGTGGCAATTATGACGACAGTGCGCAATGACACCCTGTTTCTAACGCGCTGGATTGCCTATTACGGCGGGATTTTCGGCATGAAAAACCTGTTCGTAATCTTTGACGGGCATGACCAAACCATCCCCGAAGAGGCGCGGGCGGTAAACACAATCCAGCTGCCGAACATTCCCCGCAGCGTTGTGATTGGCGAGCGTTTTCGCGCCCGCGCTTCATCCAATTTCGCCGCCGCCCTGTTTGCCAGCTATGACATTGTCATCGCTATGGATGTGGACGAATTTATCGTGGTTGACCCGAATTTGGGCATGAACCTGCAT
>JAIXVS010000346.1 GCA_027482795.1 Rhodobacter sp. | reverse complement strand
GCCAAAGCGCGAAAACGCGTGTGTTTGGGTGGTGCCACAGCGCCTTTATCTTGCTGTCGTCTTTGCGCAGATGGGCGGTGCGATCCATAAAATCTTGTGCACCTTGAAAGGCATAGCTTATCATCTGCGTCATCCTTACTCTATTCTTTTGCTTATCTAGCACTTCGCCAGCACTCTCGCCACTGTAGGAGCAAGCGGTAACTGCGGTGTTGCGTTACTCAACCAGAAGGTGTATTAATGATCTATAGCGTTACAAAGTTGGTTTTCAGAAATGCGGGCACAGTCAGCTGGCCCAAAGATTTTGGCTGCGATTGCGGCCAGTGAAATGTGTTTGGAACAATTGATTGGGAAAGATGTTAGTACAGGCCGCGGGCACGGACGTTTCTGATAGGGCTGGGCAGCTTCATCTGCGCATTTTGGCAACCACAGATTTGCACGCTTGCCTTACCGCGTGGGACTATTACGCCCACAAAAGTGCCGAAGGTCGCGGGTTGTCGCGCGTGGCCCAATTGATCAGTGCCGCGCGGGGTGAAGTGGACAATTCGCTGCTGTTCGACAATGGCGATTTTCTGTCAGGTTCGGGAATTGGCGATTTGCTGGCGGCTCAATTCCCTGCGCAAGGCGCCCATCCCATGATCGCAGCGATGAATGATCTGGGTTATGATGCCGTAAATTTGGGCAACCATGAATTCAGCCACGGTCTGCCTTTTCTGCGCCATTCGGCCAAAGACGCGCGGTTTCCTTTTGTCAGCTCAAACTTCGCCTTTGATGATTTGCCCTTTGCGCGCCAGACCCTGCTTCTGGATTGCCGCTGTGTAGATGGATCGGGGCAAGAGCACACCTTAAAGGTCGGCGTGATGGGCCTGCTGCCTGCACAGACTTTGGTTTGGGAAGCGGCCCATTTGAATGGTCACGCCTATGCCGCGCCCATGCTTACGGCAGCCAAACATTATGCCGCCACCCTGCGCGCCGCAGGGGCAGATATTGTGGTGGCTTTGGCGCATACAGGCCTTGCCCAAGCGGACGCGGGCGAGAGTGGCGGCGAAAGCACGGGCGAAGAACATCTTGCCCAAGCCGTAGCCGCGCTGGCAGGGATTGACGTGGTGATCGCGGGCCATACGCATCAGCAATTTCCCACCGCGCAGGGCGGGGCGCAGGGCGGCTTGGTTCTGCCCGGCTTTTTCGGATCGCACCTTGGTGTGGTCGATGTTGTGATGCAGTGCCAAGCGGCTGGCTGGCAGGTGGTCTCGCGCCATGCGCAACTGCGCGCCATAGCCCAGCGCACCAGCACAGGGCAACTGGCCCCCCTTGTCAGCGATGCTGCACAAATACGTGCTTTGGCCGAACCTGCCCATGCCTTTATCACCCAAACCGCAACGAAAGTTATCGGCCACACCGATCTGCGCTTGCACAGCTATTTTTCAACCATCACCTCTTCGGCGGCGCTGTCACTTGTTGCCCAAGCCCAGTCCGCGGGGCTGGCGGCCATGCTGGCGGGCGGGCCCGATGCCGATCTGCCCATTTTGTCTGCCGTTGCCCCGTTCAAGGCGGGCGGGCGCGGTGGGCCTGAAAACTATACAGATCTTGCCGCAGGCCCCCTGCTGCACCACCATGCGGCGGATTTATACATGCATCCCAATCGCTTGGTTGGCTTTCGCGTGACGGGGGCAGAGGTGGCGCTATGGTTGGAACGGGCGGTCAGCAAATATTATCAAATCGCCCAAGGCGCGCGCGATGCCCAATTGTTGAACGCCGATTTTCCCAGCTTTAATTGCGATATGATCTTTGGCCTGACCTATGAGGTGGATATCAGCCAGCCGCCCATGTTCAACGCGCAAGGCATATTGATCAACCCCAATGCGCGGCGGGTGCGCAATATTCGCCATCAAGGCCAGCCCATGCGCGACGATCAGGTGTTTGCGCTGGCCTCGAACAGCTATCGGCGCGAGGGGAAGTCAGGCTTTGCAGGCACCAGCCAAACCCATGTTATGGCGCAAAGCCCGCAGCTGATCCAAGACCTGCTGCGCGATCATATCGCCCACGGCCATTCTGCGCCGCAAACCGATACGGCGCATTGGCGTTTTGCGCCCATTGACGGGGCCAGTGTTTGGTTTGCCAGCAGCCCGATTGCCGTTCAAGTCTTGGGCGATATCGACCATTTTCGGCCCCAAGCGATGGGGCTGGACGATGCGGGATTTCTGCGCTTTCGCTTGCATCTTTAGCGCGCTATGGCTGCGCCAAACGGGGTGCAGCATGATTGACGCGATTCTTTTTGATTTGGACGGCACGTTGATTGATACCGAATCCGTGGCCCTTATTGCGGGCCATGCAGCCTTTGCCGAATTGGGCGCTGATGTGGACGCAGGTTTCATGCACAAATTGGTAGGGGTAGATCAGCCCACGTCGCGCAAGTTTATCGCCCAAACCCTGCCCGATTTGGACATTGCCGCCCTAACCCGCGCATGGGATGCGCGCTTTCACGCCGCGATTATGCAAGAGTTGCCCATGAAGCAGGGCGCGCATGACATTTTGCGCGCG
>JAIXVS010000230.1 GCA_027482795.1 Rhodobacter sp. | reverse complement strand
TGGATGCGATTGCCCGCGCGCCGCAAGCCCTTGACCCAGCGCGCCATTACCTGCGCCGCGACAGCGTGGCGGGCCATTTCGAGATGCGCAAAGTGACCTCCCGTTATGATCCCAAGGCTGCCGCCACAGTTGATATTGACGCGCTGGCCATTCCCGCAGGGCAGCGCGTGGCGATTTTGGGCGCAAATGGGTCGGGCAAATCGACCTTGCTGCGGATGCTGTCGGGCATTTACGAGGCTGGCGAGGGGCGCATTTTGCTGGACGGGGTGGATTATGGCCAAGTCCATCCGCGCGACATTCGCCGCGCCGTGGGCTATTTGGGCCAAGATGTGCGCCTGTTTGCAGGCAGTCTGCGCGAAAACCTGAACATGACAGGGCTAGAGCGTAATGACGAGCGGCTGCTATCCGCGCTGGATTTTGCAGGGCTTGGCCCGTTTGTACGCGCGCATCCGCGCGGGCTGGATCTAGAGATCCGCGAAATGGGCGAGGGGCTTTCCGTGGGGCAGCGCCAGTCGATGGGCTGGGCGCGGATGTGGTTGCAAGACCCCCGCGTGGTGATTTTGGATGAACCCACCGCCGCGCTGGACCAAACGCTGGAAACGGCGCTGGTGGCGCGGCTGTCTGATTGGCTGGCGGGGCGCACGTCGATTATTGCCACTCACCGCCTGCCGATTTTGCAATTGGCCGAGCGTGTGCTGATTTTGCACGGCGGGCGGGTGATGGTGGACGGGCCGCGCGATGCGGTGCTGGCGCATTTGAACCGCACGCCCGCTGCGCAAAATACTGCGCCTCAACCTGCCGCGCCTAAGCCTGCTGCGCCGAGCATTAGCGCCGTGCGTCTGGTTCCTGCCCCAACCGAAGGGGGCGCAGCATGAGCGTGGCCGCTTTAGACGATGATTTCGCGCTAAAAATGCGCGGCCCTTCGCGCACGATTTGGATGATCGCCGCCACTGTTGCGGTGTTCATCGCATGGGCTGCCGTCGCTTGGGTGGACGAAATTGTCCATGCCCCAGGCGAAGTTGTGTCATCGTCGCGCCCGCAGATTATTCAAAATCTGGAAGGCGGGATTTTGGCGGAACTGAATGTGGCCGAAGGCGATATTGTTGAGGCGGGCCAAACCCTTGCGCGGCTTTATGGCACGGAATACCAATCTGCCGTAGATCAAATCAGCGATGAGATTGCGGCATTGGAAATTCGCCGCCTGCGTCTTGAGGCGGAAATGGCAGGCAGCGATGCCTTTGATGTGCCCGAAGATATTGCAAACCGCGTGCCTGCGATTGCATCCTCGGAACGTGCGCTTTTGAGGGCGCGGATCAGTGAATACACCTCGCGTGTGGAAGGCGGGCGCGCAGTGCTGGATCAGGCCGCGCAAGAACGCGATTTGCTGGAAAAGATGTATAAACGCGAAGTGGCCCCCCTGATCGAAGTGACCCGCGCGCGCAAAGCCTTTTCCGATGCCGAAAACCGCCTGAACGAGGCGGTGACCTCCACCGAAATGGAACGCGCCAGCGAGTATTCCAAAACCCAAAACGAACTTGCCAGCCTGCGCCAAAAACTTGAATTGGCGCAAGACCAGCTGCGCCGCACCGTTTTGGTCGCGCCCATGCGCGGTGTGGTCAACAAGCTGTCGGTGACAACCATCGGCGGGGTAGTCCGCTCGGGCGAAGAGATTTTGCAGATTATTCCCGTGGATGAGGAATTGTTTATTGAGGCCAAGGTGAAACCGCGTGACATCGCGTCTGTGCGCGAGGGGCAGGATGCGGTGATTAAACTGACGGCCTATGACTACACCATCTACGGATCGCTGAAGGCCAAGGTGACGTTTATTTCGGCCGATACGTTCAAAGATGAGCGCGCGCGCACCCCAGATGGCGACCCGCATTATAAGGTGACGTTGCAGGTGGATCGCGGCGCGCTGACAGGCCGCCAGCAGGGACTGCATATTCGGCCAGGGATGCAGGCCGATGTTGAATTGCAGACAGGCGGCAAAACCGTTCTAACCTATCTGACCAAGCCGCTGTACAAATCTAGCGAAGCCCTGCGCGAGCGGTAGGCGCGCGCCAATTGCAAACAATTTCACTTAAACGGTGCAGCTTAACCCGCCGCTAACCCCTGTGCCCTATATCTGGGCATTGGGTGAAACTAAGGGTGAGTGTATGGCTGGTCAGGGTAACACCGCGCCAATCATCATCAAACGGAAAAAGGTAATTCAGGGCGGCGGGCACCATGGCGGTGCTTGGAAAGTTGCCTATGCCGACTTTGTGACGGCAATGATGGCCTTTTTCATGTTGATGTGGTTGCTGAACGCGACAACGGAAAAACAGCGCAAGGGGATTGCGGATTAT
The DNA here is from genome assembly GCA_027482795.1 of Rhodobacter sp. Lineage (GTDB taxonomy): Bacteria > Pseudomonadota > Alphaproteobacteria > Rhodobacterales > Rhodobacteraceae > Cypionkella. The sequence continues at coordinate 5,583 of JAIXVS010000230.1, read as the reverse complement.
TTCAACCCCACCATTCCGATGACTCGCGTATCGGGCGGGGGGGATGGCGCGTTTGGCGGCGATTCTATTTTCTCGGAGCAGGCTTTGGCCAAAAATGGCACGGGCCAGCCCGATGGCCAGCCCAGCGAAGATGCGCAGGCGGGCGGCAAGGCCGGCGAGGGCGAGGCGGATGCCGAACAAACCGCTTTTGAGCAGATGTCGGAACAGTTGGCCAAAAAGGGCGGCGAAAGCATGACGATGGAGCGCCTGATGCGCCATGTCATCACGCGTGTCACCGACGAGGGCCTTGTTGTGGAACTGTTCGATTTGCCTGATGCGCCGTTGTTTGTGGGCCAAACGGCGGGCCCCACCGAAAACACGCGCCTGATTGCTGCCCTTTTGGCCGAGGTTTTTGCCATTTCTACCAATGACTTGGCCCTGAACGGCTATATCCAAACCTATCCCGTGACGCTGATTGAAAACCCCGCTTGGGATTTGACCACCCAGCGCGCCCATGCGATGCGCCTGCTGCTGGAAGGGGCAAATATGCCGCCCAAACGCATTGCCCGCGTCACTGGCCATGCCGACCGCAAGCCTGTGACCAGCGACCCTGCCGCCGTGCGCAACAACCGAATCGAAGTGATTTTGCTGCGCAAAGATCGGTGAAATACGCAGCATTTTAGCCATTAGGGGGATGTTAAGGGCTTTGGGGCAAATATCTGCGGCAGAAGACATTGCCGCAGAAAGGCGCAATTTATGACCATTTCGTCCTCGCTGAGTGCGGGGGTCGCAGGGCTGAATGCCAATGCCACCCGCCTTGCCACCATTTCTGACAACATCGCAAACTCGGCCACCTTTGGGTATAAACGGGCGACCACCAGCTTTGAAACCATGGTGATCACGCCCAACCCCGGATCGGGGATCTATTCGGCAGGGGGGGTGCGGGCAGCATCCACACGGCTGGTTGATGAACGTGGCGCACTGGTATCCACCTCGAACGCGCTGGATTTGGCCGTGTCGGGGCGGGGCATGTTTCCTGTGACATCGGCGGTTGGCATTGGCGAGGGGATTTCTGACCGCGCGCTGATGATGACGACCACGGGCAGCTTTAACCCCGATGCCAACGGGGTTTTGCGCACAGCTTCGGGCCTTGTGCTGCTGGGCTGGGCGGCGAATGCCGATGGCACCATTCCTGTGCTGCCGCGCGACACCATCGCGGGCCTGACGCCCGTGATTGTGAACACAAACCAACAGGCGGGCGACCCTACAACGCTGCTGCGGCTGGGTGTGAACCTGCCCGCCACTGCCACCGAAGCGGGCGCAAGCGGCACCGCACTGCCTTTGTCGGTGGAATATTTCGGCAACCTTGGTACGTCCGAGGCGCTGAATATCACCTTTACCCCCAATGTGCCTGCCACGGGCGCAACCAATGAATGGAACCTGCAAATTCGCGATTCAGCCCAAGGCGGCGCATTGGTGGGCGAATATACTTTGGTCTTTGACGATACGCGCGGCAATGGCGGCACGCTCTCATCCGTCACGGCAATCTCGGGCGGCGCGTATAATGCCACCACGGGCGAGTTGGATTTAACGGTTGCGGGCGGCCCTTTGACCATGGTGATTGGCCGTTCGGGCGACCCGAACGGGCTGACGCAACTGTCTGACAGTTTTGCGCCCACCACCATTACCAAAGACGGATCACCCGTGGGTAACCTAACGGTGGTAGAGGTGGACGAAGACGGCTACCTGAACGCCACCTATGATACGGGGTTCACCCGCCGCCTGTACCAAATTCCGCTGGTCGATGTGCCCAATTTGAACGGTCTTAAGGCGTTGAACAACCAAACCTACCAAGTTTCGCCTTCGTCAGGGTCGTTCTTTTTGTGGGATGCGGGCGATGGGCCAACTGGGGCAGTGGTAGGCTATGCGCGCGAAGGGTCTACCACCGATGTTGCGGGCGAACTTACCAACCTGATCCAAACCCAGCGCGCCTATTCGTCTAACGCCAAAGTCATCCAGACGGTTGACGAGATGCTGCAAGAAACCACCAATATCAAGCGATAGGCAGATAGATGTCTATTTCTGGGGCAATGCATGCGGCCCTGTCGGGCCTGTCCACCACCGCGCGGGGCGCGGAAGTGGTATCGACCAACATTGCCAATGCGCAGACCGAAGGTTACGGGCGGCGCGAGATGCAGGTTGCGGTGCGCGAGTTGGGCGCAACCTCGCAAGGGGTGCGGGTGGCGGGCATTGTGCGCCACGCCGACCCTGTGGCCATTTCCGACCGCCGCCTTGCCAGCGCAGGAACAGGCGCGCGCACGGTGGCCAGCGACTTTTTGCAGCGGATTGAAACCGCCGTTGGCACGCCTGACAGCGAGGTTTCGGTCAATGCGCGCATCGCCGCCTTTGAGCGCGCGCTGATCGAGGCCAGCTCGCGCCCCGACAGCGAGGCGCGGCTGAATTCGGTTGCGCAGTCGGCCAAAAACCTTGTCACGCAAATCAGCAGTGCGGCCAGCGAAGTGCAATTGCAGCGGGCCAAGGCCGATGACCAAATTGAAGATGAGGTTGCCAGACTGAACAAAGCCTTGGCGCAAGTGGCTGAGTTAAACACAAAAGTTCTGGCCAGTGTCGGCACGGGGCGGGATGCCTCGGGCCTGATGGATCAGCGCCAACAGGTCATCGATTCGATTGCCGAAATCATCCCTTTGCGCGAGGTGGCGCGCGATGGCGGCAAAATCGCGCTGTACAGCACAGGCGGGGCCGTGCTTCTGGATGGCAGCGCCCCGGCAACATTTGGCTTTACGCCCGTGGGCGTGATCACGCCCGATATGACCATTGCCAGCGCCGCGCTTTCGGGGCTGACCATTAATGGCCAATCTGTCCCGACGGTTGCCGAGGGCGGGCTTATCTCGGGCGGCAGTTTGGCCGCGCATTTTGCTTTGCGCGACGTGCTGGCCCCGCAAATGCAAGAAAAACTTGATGCCATCGCGCGCGACTTGGTGGAACGGTTTCAAGACCCCGCGCTTGACCCCACCCGCGCCGTGGGCGATGCGGGCCTATTTACAGATTTGGGCAACCCGTTTGTGCCCGCTAACGAACTGGGGCTGGCCCAGCGTTTGCAATTGAACCCCAGTGTTGACCCCGTGCAAAGCGGCGCTTTGTGGAAATTGCGCGATGGTCTGGGCGCAACGGCGCAAGGCGCGCTGGGCAATGCAGGGCTGCTGAATGATCTGGCGACCGCTTTGACGGCGCAGCGCGCGCCTGTGTCGGGCGGGTTTTCGGTGGGCACGCGCAGCTATGACACGTTGGTTGCCGATATGGTGTCGGGCATTGCCACCACACGGCTGACGGCCCAAAGCGAAACCAGCTTCGCCGCCGCCCGCTATGACCATTTGCGCACCATCGAATTGGCAGACGGTGTTGATACTGACCAAGAAATGCAAACCCTACTGCTGATTGAACAGGCCTATTCGGCCAATGCCCGCGTGATCAAAGCCAGCTCTGAAATGATCCAAACCTTGTTAGGATTCTGACGATGACATCTATGTCCTATGGCGATCTTGCACATTCTTATCTGCTGCGGCGGCAGAATGTGACCACAAAGGCCGAAATGCAACTGCTGCAAGACGAGGTGGTTACAGGCCAATCGCGCGACATCACGGCGCGTGTGCGCGGCGATGTGGTGCCCATTACGGGGCTGGATGCCAGCCTGTCGCGGCTGGAAGGGTATCAAACCCTTGCACGCGAGCAGCTTTTGGTGATGGGCGCGATGCAAACGGCGCTGGATACGGTGCACGAGCTGTCTTCGAACTTGGCCGAGTTTTTGGTGGGTGTCAGCACGGGCGTTTCCGAAACGCGCATTTCAGCGGCGGCAAATACTGCGCGGTCTAATTTGGAAACTGTAGTTTCTGCGCTCAATACCCGCTTTGGCGACAGGTCGATTTTTGCGGGCACGGCCACATCTTCGCCTGCCGTGGCCAATGCCAGCACATTGCTGGACGGTGCTGAATTGGCCGTGGCGGGCTACACATCGGGCGCGGATATCGAGGCGGCGCTGACGGCGTGGTTTGACAGCCCAACAGGGTTTGCAGCCACCATTTACCAAGGCGGCGCGCCATTGGCGCCCGTGACTGTAGCGGCGGGCGAAGAGGCGCATATGGATATCACCGCGCTTGATCCCGCCATTAAGGTCACCCTAAAGGGCATCACAATGGCGGCACTGCTGGATCGCGGGTTGATGGCGGGCCAAACCAACGTGCGCCAAGATATTGCCAACCGCGCAGGCCTAAGCCTGATGCAAACCAACACCGACCGCGCCTATTTGACGGGCCAGCTGGGCGCAGTTGAAGCGCAGGTTGAAAGCGCCGCCGCCCGCAACAGCGCCGAGGCGACCAGCCTGAAGATTGTCCGAAACGAGATCACCACCGTTGATCCCTACGAGGCGGCGTCAAAACTGCAAGACACTCAAGGCCAGCTTGAAAAAATCTACACCCTTACCGCGCGGATGACGCGCCTTTCCTTGATGGATTATCTGTAATGCGCGCAATTTTCTGGGCCTTTGCCCTTTGCCTTTTCACCGCACCCTTTGCCAGTGCAGACCCGATACGGATCAAAGACTTGGTCGAATTTGACGGCGTGCGCGCCAATGATCTGGTGGGCTACGGGCTTGTTGTGGGGCTGAACGGCACGGGGGATGGGCTGCGCAATTCGCCCTTTACCGAAGAGATGATGGCCAATTTGTTGGAACGTTTGGGCGTGAACGTGACGGGCGAAGATTTTCGCCCCAAAAACGTGGCCGCCGTATTTGTGACAGCTGCCTTGCCGCCCTTTGCCCGCGCGGGGTCGCAAATTGACGTTACTGTATCGGCGATGGGCGATGCAAAAAGCCTGCTGGGCGGCACCTTGGTGATGACCCCGCTGAATGGCGCGGATGGGCAGATTTATGCCGTGGCGCAGGGGGCAATCATTGCAGGCGGTATTTCCGCCGAGGGGGACGCGGCCCGTGTTGTGCAAGGGGTGCCGACATCGGGGGTGATCCCTTCGGGCGCGCGGGTGGAACGCGAGGTCGAGTTTGATTTTGCAGGGCTGCGCAGTTTGCGCTTGGCCCTGCGCGAGCCAGATTTTACCACGGCCTCGCGCATTGAAGCGGCGATTAACGCGCAGTTTGGCCGCGGATCGGCCGAGATGCAGGATGCCGGCACGGTGACCTTGGATATTGGGGCGACGCGCCTTGGCTCGCCCGCGCGGGCGCTGGCGGTGGTGGAAAACATTCTTGTAGAACCTGAACGCCGCGCCCGCGTGGTGGTGGATCAGCGGTCTGGCACAATTGTGATGGGCGAAGATGTGCGCATCAGCCGTGTGGCGGTTGCGCAGGGCAACTTGACACTGCGCATTCAAGAAGCGCCACTTGTTGTGCAGCCCAACCCCTTTACCGAAGGCGAAACCATCGTTGTGCCGCGCAGCAGTGTTGATGTGCAAACCGATCCGGGCACGGGTCTTGCCGAAGTGTCGGGCGGCACATCGCTGTCCGAGGTGGTGGCAGGCCTAAACGCGCTGGGCGTGGCCCCCAATGACATGATTGATATTCTAAAAAGCATCAACGCC
>JAIXVS010000204.1 GCA_027482795.1 Rhodobacter sp. | reverse complement strand
ATGCAGTTCAATGCCGCCGAGGGGCTGGCGCAGCCAAACTCGGCCATGGGGGCCACGATGGGGGCTGCTATGGGCGCAGGCATGGGGGCGGCCATGGGCGCGGGTCAAGCGGGGCCATGGGGCGCAGCACCTGCTGCACCTGCGCCTGCCGCACCGCCGCCTTTGCCGCAGGCTGGCGCGGTATGGCATCTGGGCATAGATGGGCAAACCAAAGGCCCGTTTGCCGAGGCTGATTTGGCCGCAATGGCCGCATCGGGCACGCTAACCGCCACCACGCTGGTGTGGCGCGAAGGGCAAGATGGCTGGAAAGCCGCCGCAGAAACCGCGCTGGCCAAACTTCTGAAATCTGCCCCACCGCCATTGCCACAGGCCTGATATGCAAGGCGACGTGATCGAGGCCCATCGCTGGCCTTGCGAGAAATGCGGATCAGACCTGCGCTTTGCGCCTGATAAAGGGCAGCTTGAATGCGCGCACTGCGGCCATGTGCAAGACTTGTCCAAGCCCGATGCGCGCGCCGAAGGCAAAGCTTTTCAAGAGCTAAGCCTAAAGCAAGGGCTGGCAAACGATCTGCCTGATGCGGCCAGCGAAGATGTGCGATCCACCAGTTGCCCCAGTTGCGGCGCGGTGGTGGAATTTTCGGGGGCCAATCATGCCGCCAATTGCCCCTATTGTGCAACGCCCGTGGTGGTGGACACGGGCGCGCGCAGGTCAATCAAGCCGCAATCGCTGCTGCCCTTTGCCCTGACCGAAAATCAGGCCCGCGATGCGCTGTCCAAATGGCTGGGCAGCCTGTGGTTTGCGCCCAATGGCCTGCTGGAATATACCCGCAAAGGGCGCGCGATGGCGGGAATCTATGCCCCGTTTTGGACATTTGATGCCGCCACATCCACCCGCTACACGGGCGCGCGGGGCGAGCATTACTATGAAACACGCACGGTGACAGTAAATGTGAACGGGAAATCCCAGCGGCGCACCCAGCAGGTGCAGCGCACGCGGTGGTATCCCGCATCGGGCACAGTGTCGCGCGATTTTGATGATGTGATCACGCTTGCGTCAAACAGCTTGCCGCAGCGTTTGGGTAATGAATTAACCCCATGGGATTTATCAGCGGTCAAAGCCTATAACCCCGATTATCTGGCGGGGTTTCAGGCCGAAGGCTATACGATCAGCCTTGCCGATGGCTGGACTGACGCGCAAAGCATCATGGCCCGCGTGATTGAAATGGACATCCGCCGCGATATTGGCGGAGATGTGCAGCGCATTGACAGCGTTCAAACCCGTTATGCGGATGAGACATTCAAGCATGTTTTGCTGCCCGTTTGGACGGCGGCCTATAAATACCGCGGCAAAAGCTATCGGTTTTTGGTGAACGGCCAAACGGGCGAGGTGCAGGGCGAGCGGCCCTATTCGGCATGGAAGATCGGATTTGCCGTGCTGGTCGTTGCCGCGCTGATCTTGGGTGCGGTTTACCTCAACAACCCCGAAGATCTGGGCCTTCCGCGCCCTGCGTGGATGGATAACTTGCGCTAAAAGGGGGGCTATGCGCCCCCCTCGCTGCGCTCACCCCCGCAGGATATTTCCAGAGCGAGGAAGGGCTATTTGATAGGCTCTTCCTAACTCTGCACATATCTGCGGGGGAGAGGGCCAAAGGCCCGAGGGGGCGGCATAGGCCCCCTATGTGCGGATGGTGTCACCCAGTTGCAGCACAGGGAAAAGTTCGATCACCTCGCCGCCCAGCACCAACGTGCCGTCAGCGTTCGGTTTTCCCGCGACAATTTCGGCGGCCTTGCGGCCAATTTCGCGGCGGCAGGCATCCATCGTGGCCAGTTTGCGCGGCAATCCGTCCAGCAATTCCACGCCGTTAAAGCCCGCAAGACCCACGCGGTTTGGCACGTCGATACCTGCGTCAAGGCAATATAAAAGCCCGCCCGCGCCGATCATGTCATTCGAATAATACAAGAAATCTACATTCGGGCTGCGGCGCAGAACGGCTTCGGTCATCTCGCGCCCTTTTAGCAGGGCCGATCCGCCCGAATAAAATTCGCGGTCAACCAGCGGCACACCTGCCTTTGCCAGTGCCTCTTCAAAGCCTTCCAGCCGTTTGCGCGCGCGGTGGTCATAGGGCATCATCGTGCCCAGAAAGGCGATGTTGCGATAGCCTGCGGCCAAGATCGCCTCGGCCATTTGGCGGCCTGCACGGCGGTGGGAAATGCCAACGGCGCTGTCAATTGCAGGCCCGTCGATATCCATAATTTCCACCACGGGAATGCCCGCGCGCGCCAGCATGGCCTGCGCGGCTTCGGTATGTTCCAGCCCTGCCAGAATAACCCCCGAGGGCCGCCAAGACAGCATTTCATACAGTACCGCCTCTTCGCGTTCGGGCGAATAATTCGTCACCCCCACCACAGGTTGCAGGCCCGTATCTTCCAACATTTCGGAAATTCCGCCCAAAACTTCGGGAAAGACCATGTTCGATAGGGACGGAATGATGACGCCCACCAAATTCACCCGCTGGCTGGCCAGTGCGCCTGCGATTTTGTTGGGCACGTAACCAAGGCGGCGCGCGGCCTCTAGAACCTTTGCGCGCGTTGCCTCTGACACATCACCGCGATTTCGCAAAACGCGGCTGACCGTCATTTCACTTACGCCCGACGCTTCTGAAACATCGCGCAAGGTCAGGGTGCGTTGGGGGTCTGACTTGGTCACAGGGTTACCGCTGCTGGTGCAATTACCCCTGTCTAGCGCCATTTGCCCCCTTGTCCAAGCATAGATTATGCCATATGTTAGCGGTAACAGTCTTTGGGCTGACAGATATCCTGCGCGTCCTGCAAGCTCTCAACCCAGACGCAACGGAAACCAAGGGGGAGTGGTGGGCCAAATTCACTCCCCCTTACCTTTTTCGGATAAGCAGTTGCACGACCCGCGCCTTTCGCGCAATAAGGCAGGTACGGCCCCGTAGCTCAGGGGATAGAGCGGCCGCCTCCTAAGCGGCAGGTCGATGGTTCGAATCCATCCGGGGTCACCATAGAAAAATTGCAAATTTTTCACAGCCTTGGGGTTGAACGGCACAGTTTCGTTCTTAGCTATCGCAGGCCGCTTTGCGTGCAAAGTTCGGGACGCTGGCCTATGCGCACAATAAACCTAAAAAAATGACGAGGGATTGAATGGACTTTCTGATGCCGTTTCTGGTGGCACCGTTTTTGGGGACACCGACCTATTTCTGGCTGATTTTTATTGGCCTTGTGATTGCGCTTTTGGTCTTTGACCTTGGGATTTTGCACAAAGAGGATAAAGAGATTTCCGCCAAGGAAAGCTTTATCATGTATGGCGGTTACGTGTTTATCGCGTTTTTGTTTGGCCTGTGGGTCTGGTATACCCGCGGCGCGCAATCGGGGCTGGAGTTCTTTACGGGATACGTCATTGAACAATCCCTTGCGATGGACAATATCTTTGTGATCGCCACGATTTTCACCTATTTTGCCGTGCCGCGCAAATATCAGCACCGCGTGCTGTTCTGGGGCATCATTGGTGCGATTGTAATGCGCGCCATAATGATTGGTCTGGGCGCAGCGTTGGTTAGCCAGTATCAGTGGATCTTGTATGCGTTTGGCGCGTTCCTTGTTTTCTCGGGCGTGAAAATGTTCAAGTCGAACGACGAAGATAACGATCTGGAAAACAACGCGGTTTTGAAATTCGTCAAAAAGCATTTCCGCGTGACGAATGAGATTAAGAGCCATGATTTCACCGTGAAACAACCCGATCCAAAAACGGGCAAAATGGTGACGTGGCTAACGCCTTTGGCCGTCGCGCTGATTTTGGTAGAATTTGTGGATTTGATTTTTGCGGTCGATTCTGTGCCCGCAATTTTCGCCGTCACGCAAGATACGTTCATTGTCTACACGTCGAATATCTTTGCAATCCTTGGCCTGCGCAGCCTGTTCTTTGCATTGGCCGCCGCAATGCACCGCTTTAGCTATTTGAAATACTCGCTGGCGACTATTCTGGTGCTGGTGGGTATTAAGATTTTCTTGGTGCCGATGGGAATCAAAGTGCCAACCGCCATTTCGTTGACCCTGACTTTGGGGATTTTGGCGGCGGGGATTCTCTACTCGCTGTGGAAAACACGGGATGAGGCGAAGGCCTAAACGAAAAAGGCCCCCAATCGGGGGCCTTTTTTATGCGTCCAGATGTTCGACATTCAGCGCATTCGCCTGAATAAAGTCGCGGCGCGGCTCCACCACATCGCCCATCAGCTTGGTAAAGATATCGTCGGCCTCGGCCAGATCATCCACCTTTACCTGCAACAGGGTGCGCGCCTCTGGGTCTAGGGTGGTTTCCCACAGCTGTTCTGGGTTCATCTCGCCCAGCCCCTTGTAGCGTTGCAGGGTCAGGCCCTTTTCACCCTCGGCCAGAATGGTTTTCAGCAGGTCAATGGGGCCGAAAACCATCTGCTCGCGGTCTTTGCGCACCAGACGGGCCACATCGCGGTACACATCGCGGCTGTCTTTTGACGTGGCGGCCAGCCGCCGCCCCTCGCCAGACCGCAGCACAGCGCCATCCAGCGTGCGCAATTCTTCGACCCCGCGCAAAATGCGCGACAGGCGGATACCGCTGTCTTGGGTAACCCGCCCCGTCCAGCCCTTTTCGTATTCGGCAGCGACAAGGTTCAGGCGCGCGGCAACTGCGTCTGCCAGCCCTTGCAAATCGCCGTCTGCGCGGCCTGCGTCAAAGGCCCCCGCCAGCGCGGCCTGTTCCAAAATGGCGCGCGGGTAATGGGTGGGGAAGGCATCTAGAATGCGGCGGAATTGGCGCGCCGCCTCGATCACGCGGGCAAGGTCAGCGCCCGCGAGTTCTTCGCCCGATTTCAGGCGCAGCACGGCGCCCTCGATCCCCATTTCAATCAGGTAATCTTCCAGCGCGGATTGGTCCTTTAGATAAACCTCAGACTTGCCGCGCGCGACCTTATACAGCGGGGGCTGGGCGATATACAAATACCCACCTTCGATAAGCTGCGGCATTTGGCGGAAGAAAAAGGTCAGCAGCAGCGTGCGAATATGCGCGCCGTCCACGTCGGCGTCGGTCATGATGACCACCTTATGATAGCGCAGCTTGGCGATGTTAAACTCGTCGCGCCCAATGCCCGTGCCCAGCGCCGTGATCAACGTGCCAATTTCTTGGCTGGCGAGCATCCGATCAAACCGCGCGCGTTCCACGTTTAGGATTTTCCCCTTCAGCGGCAAAACCGCCTGATTGGCGCGCGAACGCCCCTGCTTGGCGCTGCCACCAGCGCTGTCACCCTCGACCAGAAACAGTTCAGATTTGGATGGGTCGCGTTCCTGACAATCGGCCAATTTGCCAGGCAGGCTTGCCACATCCAGCGCCGTCTTGCGCCGCGTCAACTCGCGCGCCTTGCGCGCCGCCTCGCGCGCAAGCGCGGCCTCGATAATCTTGCCGACAATAATTTTTGCATTGGCGGGGTTTTCTTCAAACCATTCCGCCAGCTTTTCGTTCACCAGATTTTCCACCGCAGGGCGCACTTCGGATGAGACAAGCTTATCCTTGGTCTGGCTGGAAAACTTTGGATCAGGCACTTTCACCGACAAAACGCATGTCAGCCCTTCGCGCGCGTCATCACCCGTGAAATCGACCTTTTCCCGCTTCGCAATGCCCGAGGTCTGGGCATAGGCCCCCACACAGCGCGTCAAAGCGCCGCGAAAGCCCGCCATATGCGTGCCGCCATCGCGCTGGGGGATGTTATTGGTAAAAGGCAGCACCATTTCATTATAGCTGTCATTCCACCACATGGCGACTTCAACCGTAATGCCGCCCCGCTCGCCAATCATATAGATCGGGTCAGGCATGATCGATGTTTTGGAACGGTCAAGATATTTGACATATTCGCGCACGCCGCCTTCATAGAACAATTCGGTATGCAGCGGCTCGGCGGGGCGCTCATCGCGCACAATAATCCGCACGCCTGAATTGAGGAATGCCAGTTCACGCAGGCGGTTTTCCAGCGTTTTGAAACTATACTCTAGGTTCGAAAAGGTGCCTTCAGGCAGGTTCGTTTTGGCACTGGCCAAAAACCGCACTTGCGTGCCCTTTTGCCCTGGCGCTGGCCCCACCTCGTGCACATGCACAGTGCAATCGCCATGTTCAAACCGCGCGCGGTATTCTTTATCATTCCGCCACACCGTCAGTTCCAGCCATTCCGACAGGGCGTTGACCACCGAAACGCCCACCCCGTGCAACCCACCCGATACCTTATAGGCGTTACCAGACTCGTCAGTGTTGTTGAATTTGCCGCCCGCATGAAGCTGCGTCATAATCACTTCGGCGGCAGAAACGCCTTCCTCTTGGTGGATATCCACGGGAATGCCGCGCCCATTGTCGCGCACCGAAACACTGCTGTCCGCATGGATGATCACTGTCACAGCGGTCGCATGGCCCGCCAGCGCCTCGTCAATCCCATTGTCCACAACTTCGTAGACCATATGGTGCACGCCCGACCCATCACCGGTATCGCTAAGATACATGCCGGGGCGCTCGCGAACGGCCTCTAACCCCT
>JAIXVS010000144.1 GCA_027482795.1 Rhodobacter sp. | reverse complement strand
GGGCTGCATGGCCGCGCTGGACGCAGAACGCTTTTTGTCTGGCCAACACTAAGATGCACTGAACCGCGCGCTTCTCTTTTTCACAAATATCCTGCAGGGGGGGCGCGCAGCGCGGGGGGCGGCATAGCCCCCCCGCCGCCGCTAATGCACCATAACAGGTGTCAGGTCATGCTCGCGCGCAACCGAATAGGCCAATTCGCGGCTGATGACCAAGGCAATTTGCTTGCCATCCTCGCCTGTCAGCGCATAGATCGTGTCCACCCCATCCACCTGCACCCGCAGCCGTTCTGGCAAACTGTCCACTGCCACAGGGCGCACATAAACCTGATGGCCCGTGGTTTCAGTGATGTTCAACTTATCTGCCATGTGCCCCCCTCCTATTTGCGGCCAATGCGAATGGTCTGCACCACAGCATCGGGCACAATGCGGTGCAAGTCTATATGCAAAAGCCCGTGTTCCACATCGGCCCCTGCCACCTCGACCCCGTCGGCAAGCACAAAGCTGCGCTGAAACGCGCGGCTGGCAATACCGCGGTGCAGGAAAACACGCTCGCAAGCCTCCTCGGACTGGCGCCCGCGCACAACCAACTGGCGGTCTTCAACGGTAATTTGCAAATCTTCTTGGCGAAACCCCGCCACGGCCAGCGTGATGCGGTAGGTGTTTTCCGACGTCGCCTCGATGTTAAAGGGCGGATAGCCCTCGGATCCTGTTTTGGCTGTGCGTTCAACAAGACGCTCCAACTGCTCGAACCCCAGCAGAAACGGGTGGCCCCCAAAGGTAATTTTTGTCATTCCATGTCCTTTCACAAAGCGACACATCAGATCGGCCCCAATGCGGCGGCCCATGCCATGAATATGGGGCCGCAAATTCCATCGCGCAAGGGGCGGGCGCGCCAAACTCCCACCGTAAAACCCGCCCAGCGCGAAAATTTCCCGCCATTTCTGTCAAAAATATGTTAACAGATATGGCAGTATAACTTGGCCGATTCTTAATTGGCGGCGACGGGGTTTGCGCGATGAATGCCACCAGTGAAATGAGCCATACCGAAGTGCTGGCCAATCGGCTGGCCATGCTGCGCAGTGAACACCGCGCGCTGGATATTCAAATTGCTGAACTGGCCGCAGCCGCCTTGCCCGATCGCATCACCATTCAGCGCCTGAAAAAGCAAAAGCTGGCGCTGAAAGACCAGATCACCACGCTTTCGGCGCAGCTTATTCCCAATATCATCGCCTAGGCCCGCGCGGCCACCCTTGCCGCCCTAGCTTTGCCCGTATAATCAGGCCAAAAGCGCGGGGGTATGGGCCATGCCAGATCATGTAGACATCGGCATTATCATGGGCAGCCAATCAGACTGGCCCACCATGAAAGAGGCGGCCCTGATCCTTGATGAATTTGGCATTTCTTATGAGAGTAAAATCGTCTCGGCGCACCGCACGCCAGATCGGCTGTGGGATTATGGCAAAACCGCAGCGGATCGCGGGCTAAAGGTAATTATCGCTGGCGCAGGCGGGGCGGCGCATTTGCCAGGAATGATGGCCAGCAAAACCCGTGTGCCTGTGATTGGCGTGCCCGTTCAGACCAAGGCTTTGTCTGGGGTTGATAGCCTGTATTCCATCGTGCAAATGCCGCGCGGTTATCCCGTGGCCACCATGGCCATTGGCGCAGCAGGGGCGGCCAATGCGGGGCTGCTTGCCGTGGGAATTCTGGCGCTGAACAATGCGGCGCTGGCCGCAAAGCTGGACGCATGGCGCGCCGCGCTGTCCGATAGCATCCCCGAGGTGCCGCGCGATGAATAGCTTACCCGCAGGCGCAACCATCGGCATTCTGGGCGGCGGGCAACTGGGGCGAATGCTGTCGGTTGCGGCATCCCGTTTGAGCTATAAAACCCATATATTCGAGCCTGCCGAAAACTGCCCCGCCGCCGATGTCGCCCACTGTGTCACCACCGCCCCCTACAGCGATTTGGACGCCCTGCGCGCCTTTGCCGCATCGGTTGATGTCATCACATACGAGTTTGAAAACATCCCGACCGAGGCGCTGGACGCCCTTGAGGCGCTGCGCCCCATTCGCCCAAACCGCCGCGCACTGGCCATTTCCCAAGACCGTATGGCAGAGAAGGATTTCCTGACAGGCCTTGGCCTAACCTGCGCGCCCTATGCCCGCGCATCCGATATGGCCAGCCTAACCACCGCCGCCGCCCAAATCGGCCTGCCCGCCATTTTGAAAACCACGCGGCTGGGCTATGACGGCAAAGGCCAAGCGCGTATCAAAACCGAAGCCGACATGCCCGCAGCCCTAGCCGCGATGAACGGGGCCGAGGCCGTGCTAGAAGGTTTCATCAGTTTTGACCGCGAGGTTTCCGTTATCGCCGCGCGGGGGCTGGACGGGTCTGTTGCCGCCTATGATCCGGGCGAAAATGTGCATCAAGACGGCATCTTGCGCACCACCACCGTGCCTGCGCGCCTGTCCCCCAGTTTGCGCAGCGACGCGGTGCTGATTGCCGCCCGCATCCTGAACGCGCTGGATTATGTGGGCGTGATGGGGGTGGAGTTGTTTGTCAGCCCGCAGGGCCTGCTGGTGAACGAAATCGCCCCCCGCGTGCATAATTCGGGCCATTGGACGCAAAACGGCTGCGCGGTCGATCAGTTCGAACAGCATATCCGCGCCGTAGCGGGCCTGCCGCTGGGCGATGGATCGCGCCACAGCGATGTGGTGATGGAAAACCTGATCGGCGATGATATGGCCCGCGTGCCAGATATCTTGCGCGAAGGCCACGCCGCACTGCACCTGTATGGCAAGGGCGCGGCGCGCGCGGGGCGCAAGATGGGCCATGTCAACCGCGTGATACCTGCCAAAGCCTAAGGGGCAAAACCTAAGGTTTCGGCCCTAAGGTTCGGGCGTATCAGTATCCGCGCCGCCCTTGGCGATGCTGTCACGCGCCTGCGCCGCCAAACGGCGATAACGCGCGCGAAACTCCTCCAGCGTCATATCGTCCAATTCTTCCAAATCCAAAATCGCATTATGCGCGCCGTTATGGGCGCGGATCAACTCGTCTAGTTTCAGCTGAATAGCAGCCGTATCGCGGTTTTGCGTGTTCTGGATCAGAAAAACCATCAGGAACGTGATGATCGTCGTGCCCGTGTTGATGACCAATTGCCACGTGTCGGAAAACCCAAACAGCGGGCCAGTGACCAGCCAAACCACAATCACCAAAACCGCCAGCAAAAACGTGCTTGGCCGTCCTGTGACATGGGAAATAGCCTTGGCAATGCGGGTGTAAAGCGGGGTGATTTTCATAAATGCCTCCACCGCCAGCCTGCGCCCTTGGGCAGCGCAGGTCAAGGCGTACTATCCCCTAGACAAGCGGGCGCGGCCTTTGCACACTCGCCCCCATGAAAAAACCCATCCGCATCGCCGCCCGCGCCCTGATTTTGCACGATGACCGCCTGCTTTTGGTCAACGCCTATCCTGCGGGAAAGTCCGATCTGTGGTGCGCACCAGGTGGCGGGGCCGAAGCGGGCGCATCCCTGCCCGCCAACCTGATGCGCGAGGTTTTGGAAGAAACGGGCCTGACCATTTCCGTGGGTGCGCCCGCCCTGATCAACGAATTTCACGACCCCGCCACGGGCTTTCATCAAGTGGATATTTTCTTTCGCGCGCATATCATCGCAGGGGAAATAGACCCCGCATGGCGCGACCCCGAAGGCGTGGTAAGCGAGCGGCGCTTTTTCAGCCGCGATGAATTATCCAGCGGCACCTATCGCTTTAAACCTGGCAGCTTGCCGCAGGCGACATGGGCCGAAGGGCCACTTTATGACCCGTTGGAAGTGATGGTGCGGTAACAAACAAACCCTATCGGTCTGCGCTCTAATCCAAAAACTGCGCCATGATCATTTTGCGCATCGTGTCGTGATACCGGTTCCAATCTTGCGGGGTGCGTAATGCCAAACCTGCAAATCCGTCAGAATTTGCGGCAGATATCACTGCCGCCTCAACGGCACCAATCATCGCCGCGTTAAATGCGGGTATATCCACCCCCTTGGGCGGCTCCGACATCGGGCGATGCGCGGCCATCCAATTGGCCAAAAGCGTTCCGCGCGCCTGCGCAAAAGGCGCAAAGCCACCCTCTGGGCTGGCAATTTCCGCAGCGCGCAGCCGCACCAGCAGTGGGTCTTGACGATAGGCCGCCAGCAGACCATCCAGCAATGCCAGTTGAAACGCGCGCCACCCCTGCGGCGCTGTGGCAACGGCATGGTTCAAGGCATCGACAAAGCGCTGCGCAACATCATGCCCCAAGGCCGCGATAACACCGTCGATGCCTTCAAAATAGCGGTAGATCAGCTTTTTATCGCAATTGGCGGCTTTGGCCAAAGTGTTCACGCCAAGCGCGGCAAACCCTTGCGACGACAATATCTGGCTTGCCGCCAAAAGAATGCGCTGCTGGGTCGCGTCTTTGTTGCGCGTCAGATCTTCGGTCATTTCCACCCCTTACCCTGCCCATGCGGGCGGTTGTCACCACATGGTGATATAGTGCTTGACATATGTCACCAATAGGTGACATACAAAGTCACCAACCAGTGACAAAGGAATCACACATGAAAACCCTCTCTATCATCGGCGCGGCTGCCATTGCCGAAGCCATCGCGTTCAACGCAGCTTTCACAGCACTGACCATTCAATTCGACTATCCCGACATCTTGCGCCGACCTGCGGCCGAGGTGTTGGCCCGCTTTGCCGAAGGTGGGCCAGCGCTGATTGCCACATGGTACGGCTTTGCCCTAACGGCCATGGCCCTTGTCCCCTTGGGCATGGCACTTGCCTTTGCAGGGCGCGGCGCACCGCAGATGCGGATTGCGGCGGCAATTTTGGCAGCGCTGGCGGGCACGGTGCAGGCGATTGGCCTTCTCCGCTGGGTTTTTGCCGTACCTGCCCTTGCCGCGCTGTCTGGCCCACAAGATGCTGCCTTTATCATTCTAAACGCTTGGGGCGGTGTCGCGATTGGCGAGCATTTGGGGTATATCTTTACAGCCGCCTTCCTGCTGGCCATGGCGATTGCAGACCGCGCAGACAGTGCGCTGTATCGCCCCGTCTTGGCGGTTTTGTCTGCCATCGGCATTGTAATTGGCGCGCTAGAAGGTGTGGCCTTGGTGCTGCAAACCTCGGGCGAGGTATTCGCGCTGTTTCAAATCGCGGGTTATGCAGGATTGTCTCTGTGGCTGATCTTGTCGGGCATCCTCCATCTGCGGGCCAAATAGGGCCGCCCCGCTGTGCCAGTACGGGGCGGCGCGAAAAAAGATGCGGGCTAATCGCCCGCACTTCCTGCCTTTAGCACCGCCACATGGCCACGGTTTAGCAAAACCTGCGCGGGCAAGATCATGGCGGCCAGCGTGCCAACGCCCAGCAGCGTGACCCCCAGCGCAAAGAACCAGCCCAGCACGGGCACCAGCCAAACCACAGACACCACCGCCGCGCCCAAAAGGGTCAGCGCGAAATGGCCCAGCAAGGCGCTTGGCATCGCCCGCCCAAAAGCCACCCACAGCGCCGCGCCCAAAACATAACTGCCCAGCGCATAGCCTGCAAACATCACCACCATGGCCAGCACCATCAGCGCGGGAAACGGGAAAATCCCCACCAGCGTCAGCGCCAAGACAAAGCCGCTGCCCACCAGCGCCGAGGTTACCAGAAACCCCGAAAACATCGCCCGCCACGGATGGGCGCGCGCCACTTCGCGCCACAGTTGCACTTGGGTGGGCGCAAGCGCAATCACCACCAGCGCTGTCAGGCCCGTAAACGACAGCCCCATGGCAATGCTGGCCGCGATGGACCAAATCGTTCGGCTTGGCATCATGGGGTAATCCATCCCATGCATCCCCCAGCTTTGCCCGCCGCTTTCGGGCAATTGCAGTATTTTCACACGGCTCGCTGGGGCCACGCTGGCGGGGATTTTGATTTTCGCAGGGCTAACCGCATAAACCGTCAGGCTACCCACCACCTTTGCATCTGGCCCAAAAACCAAATCACGGGCGGCAAACTGGGCATCGCCCGCAACCGCGCCGTTCAGCGTGATCCGCTCGGCCGAAACCAACGCATAGCCGCCCACCGCGCCGCCCACAGTCACTTCGCTGCCCATGGCGCGCAAATTGCCGCCTGTGCCGCTGGCCAGCGCCACTTCGAACCCTGCCAAATTGGCATCCCCCGCCACTGGGGCGGACACGTCCACGCTGTAACCCACGGCAAACACATCGCCGCCCACCGCGCCATCCACCATAACCCGCCGCGCCGCCACATGGGCCGAACCCAAAACAGGCGCGCTAAGCGTGGCCGATTGCCCTGCCATGAACACATCTTGCGTCCCGTCACCGCCGCTGATCGCCACCGCATTGCCGGCAATAAACGCGTCCTTCCCAATGGCAAAGCGCGACGTTTCTTCAGTTTGGGCATGGGCCGCCGTTGCCGCAACGGCCAGACAAAGGGCAAGCATCTTTAGCATGGGACATCTCCTAATGGGTCTGCCCCTGCCTAGCCGCTGCGCCCTTTACGTCCACTGCCGCAGATCAGCGCGCAATGAAAAAGGGCGCAGCTTTCGCTGCGCCCTTTCCCGTTTGCCAAACTGGCAGGATTACATCATCCCGTCCATGCCGCCCATTCCGCCCATGCCGCCGCCAGCAGGTGCCGACTTGGGTTCTGGACGATCAGCGATCATCGCTTCGGTGGTGATCAGCAAAGACGCAACCGAAGCTGCATCTTCCAGCGCGGTGCGGGTCACTTTGGCGGGGTCGATCACGCCAAACTTGAACATGTCACCATATTCTTCGGTCTGGGCGTTAAAGCCAAAGTTCTTGTCGCTGGACTCGCGGATTTTGCCAGCCACAACAGCGCCGTCAACACCAGCGTTTTCAGCGATCTGGCGCAGCGGTGCTTCCAGCGCGCGGCGCACAATGGCGATACCCGCGTCTTGGTCGCTGTTCGCGCCTTTCAGGCCCTCAAGCACTTTGCCAGCCTGAACCAGCGCCACGCCGCCGCCCACAACGATGCCTTCTTGCACTGCAGCGCGGGTTGCGTTCAGCGCGTCATCCACGCGGTCTTTACGCTCTTTCACTTCCACTTCGGTCATGCCGCCAACTTTGATAACGGCAACGCCGCCAGCCAGTTTGGCCACACGCTCTTGCAGTTTTTCGCGGTCATAGTCGCTGGTGGTTTCTTCGATTTGCGTGCGGATTTGGGCCACTCGTGCCTCGATTTCAGCTTTGACGCCAGCGCCATCAACGATGGTGGTGTTGTCTTTATTGATGCTGATTTTCTTGGCTTTGCCCAGCATGTCCATCGTCACCGATTCCAGCTTCATGCCCAGATCATCGGAAATCACTTGGCCGCCCGTCAGAATAGCGATGTCTTGCAGCATCGCCTTGCGGCGATCGCCAAAGCCAGGGGCTTTCACGGCTGCAATTTTCAGACCGCCGCGCAGTTTGTTGACAACCAGCGTGGCCAAAGCCTCGCCTTCAACATCTTCTGCGATAATCAACAGCGGGCGCTGCGACTGGATCACGGCTTCCAACAAGGGAACCATTGGCTGAAGCGACGACAGTTTCTTTTCGTGGATCAGCACAAGGCAATCTTCCAAATCGGCGATCATCTTGTCTGGGTTGGTCACGAAATAGGGCGACAGATAGCCACGGTCGAACTGCATACCTTCAACAACAGTGGTCTCGGTCTCGAGACCCTTGTTTTCTTCAACAGTGATCACGCCTTCGTTGCCAACTTTTTGCATCGCTTCGGCGATTTGGCGGCCAATTTCAGCCTCGCCATTGGCGGAAATGGTGCCAACTTGGGCTACTTCTGCGGTGTCCTTGACAGGGCGCGCAGCAGCTTTGATCGCGGCCACAACCTTGGTGGTTGCCAGATCGATACCGCGCTTCAGATCCATTGGGTTCATGCCAGCGGCAACGGCCTTCATGCCTTCTTTGATGATGGCTTGGGCCAGAACAGTGGCGGTGGTGGTGCCGTCGCCAGCCTCGTCATTGGTGCGCGAGGCCACTTCTTTGACCATCTGCGCGCCCATGTTTTCGAACTTGTCAGCCAGTTCGATTTCTTTGGCAACCGTCACACCGTCTTTGGTGATGCGCGGTGCGCCGAACGACTTGTCGATCACCACATTGCGGCCCTTTGGCCCCAAGGTCACCTTCACAGCATCGGCCAAAATGTTAACGCCGCGTAGCATACGGTCGCGGGCATCGGAATTAAAACGAACGTCTTTTGCAGCCATGGTGCAAACTCCTATCTATCGTGTTCAGTTATGCAAAAGCGGGGCCTTAGGAAATAATCCCAAGAATGTCGCTTTCTTTCATAATCAGCAGGTCTTCGCCGTCCAGCTTAACCTCGGTGCCCGACCATTTGCCGAACAGGATTTTGTCGCCAGCCTTGACCGAAGGCGCAATCAGCTCGCCGCTGTCTTTGCGCGCGCCTGGGCCAACCGACACAACCAGCCCTTCGGCGGGCTTTTCTTTGGCGCTGTCAGGAATGATCAGCCCGCCCTTGGTTTTATCTTCGCCTTCGAGGCGGCGAACCAGAACGCGGTCTTGCAATGGTGTAAATGCCATCTGGGTGGACTCCCTTGAGTTTTCCAGGTTGAATGGGATTAGCACTCGCCTGATGTGAGTGCTAACGGCCTGCATCTAGGCATCCCATCTGCGCCTGTCAACCCCGCCCAACGCGCCCTTTGGTGCGAAAATTTGCATCCAACTTCGTGACAAGGCGCAATGCCCGCGCTACAAGCCGCCAAACCCGACGAATAGGTGACATATGACAACGCTGGTTTTTGGCCATAAATCCCCAGATACCGATTCAACAGGATCGCCGATCATCTGGGCGTGGTATTTGAACGAGATCCGCAAAACCCCCGCCGAGCCTGTGTTGTTGGGCGAGCCGAACACCGAAGCGGCCTTTGTTTTGCGCCATTGGAACTGCCCAAAGCCGCGCATTTTGGGCGAAATTGCCGCAGCCACGCCTGTGGTGATTGTCGATACCAACAATCCTGCCGAACTGCCTGCTAATGTGAACGCCCTCGATATTCGCGCGATTATTGACCATCACAAATTGGTCGGCGGGCTGGAAACCGCAGGGCCGATTGACGTGGTGATCCGCCCTCTGGCCTGCACCGCGACTGTGATGCACGATATCATGGGCGCAGATGCGGCGCAGATGCCAAATTGGGTGAAAGGTCTGATGCTGTCGTGCATCCTGTCTGACACGCTGGAATTTCGCAGCCCCACCACCACCGCGCATGATCGCGCCGTGGCCGAAAAACTGGCCGCTGAATTGGGCATTTCCATCCCCGATTTCGCCGCCCAATTGTTCGAGGCAAAATCCGATGTCGGCGCATTTTCCGATGCCGCGCTGTTGCGGATGGACAGCAAGGAATACAATGTCGCAGGCCGCGAACTGCGCGTTTCTGTGCTGGAAACCACCGCGCCAAAGGTGATTTTAGATCGCAAAGCCAGCCTGATGGCATCGATGGCAGAGGTGGCGCGCGAAGATGGCGCAGACCAAGTCTTGCTGTTTGTCATCGACATTCTACGCGAAGAGGCCACGCTTTTGGTGCCCAATGATCTGGTCAAATCGCTGGCCGAAGCCTCTTTTGGGGTTAAGGTTACGGGCGATACAGTGGTGATCCCCGGCCTAATGAGCCGCAAAAAGCAGATCATCCCTGCGCTAAAGCTGTAAGGCGATGACTCAAATCATCCCCGCCCTTGCCAGCATTGCCGCCGATTATGATGCGGTGTTCTGTGATTTATGGGGCTGTTTGCACAATGGCGCGCGCCCTTTTCCCGCCGCAGTTTCGGCATTGCAAGGCTTTCGCGCAAACGGCGGGCGGGTGATTTTGCTGACCAATGCGCCGCGCCCGCGCCGCGATGTTGCCGCCCATCTGGCCGCCATGGGCGTGCCAGATGCGTGTTTTGACGATATCGTCACCTCTGGCCAAGCCGCGCAGTTTGCCATGCTGTCGGGCGCGGTTGGGCAAAAGGTGCATCACATCGGCGCGCCCAAGGACGAAGGTTTTT
>JAIXVS010000325.1 GCA_027482795.1 Rhodobacter sp. | reverse complement strand
GGCGGCGCGGGCAATGATGTGTTCATCATAGACAGTAGCCTTGACCGCATTTTCGATGCCAGCGGCACCGACGAAGTGCGGGCAAACTTTATGGTGTTCCTGACTGACGCAAACTTTGCGGCCATAGAAAACGCGGCGCTGCTGGGGTCAGACAATCTTAATCTGGTTGGCAGCAGCAGCGCGAATGTGCTGACAGGCAATACGGGCAACAACGTTATCATGGGCGGCGCGGGGGCCGATACCTTGGTGGGCGGCGCGGGGGCGGATACGCTGTTTTATGGCGGCTCTAGCGCGGCGGTCAATGTCAATCTGGCAACTGGCAGGACCTCAGGCGGCGACGCTGCGGGCGATGTGATTTCGGGCTTTGAAGGGGTGGTCGGATCGGCCTTTGCCGACACGCTGACGGGCGGCGCAGGGGCAGAAAGCATCACGGGCGGCGCAGGCCGCGATGTTTTGGCAGGCGGGCTTGGGCGTGATACCTTCATCTTTGAGGCAATGGCGGATATGACCACCAACGCCAATACGACTGATGTGATCATGGATTTCAGACGCGGACAGGATAAGATTGATCTGTCCACAATCGACGCCATCAGCGCTTCCATCCCCAACGATGCCTTTTTATTCCGCAGCACGGCGGCATTTGGCACCAACGCTGCGGGTGAAATTAGGTTTCAGCAGGTCAACAATGCAGGCACAAAAAATGACTTTACACTGGTCTTTTTAGATACCGACGCCGACCGCGCGGCGGAAGGCGTGATTAAGGTGATGGGCCTGCATAATTTCACGGCAGGGGATTTTATTCTGTAATGGCAACAGCCCTGCGCAAGGTATCCTCGCGCAGGGCAGCGCGCTTATTGCGCGGGGTGCAGGCCTTGCTCAACCAGATGGGCCACCAAACGCTGGGCGGCGCGGCGCTCTTCCTCGGTTTGGGCAGCGTCAAGCTGCGCGCGGCAGTAAGACACAATATCGGCCTGTGCGATATCCATTGCAGGCTGCACTTTTGCAGGTTTGGCCCGCGCATCGATCAATGCGCGCGCGGCATCATCGCTGATAAACACCGCGTCCAAAATACCTGAAAATTCGCGCAGGCGCGCAATGCGTTCATCGGTGCAGTCGATCAGGGCCGCCATGGCAGAAACTTTGCCCATATCAGCCACCTTGCCCATGTAATCATAGGGCGCATTGGCTGACCGTTTCATCACCCTGTTCATGATTGGATCAATCACGGTGATAATGTCGGCAATCCCCGAATTGCGGGCATATTCCAACATGCCAATCATAATCTCGGAAGTGGCGCGCGCCACGCCGCCCTGCTGCACACCTGCCGACAGCTTTTCAGTATCCACGCAAAAGCGGGTCGATTCCCACAAGGTTGCACTGCGCAGCGGCGGCTGGCCATCCAGAATCGCATGAAACACGTCCGACAGCATATGCGGACCCGTGGTTTGCAAAAACCGCGCGCAAGACACAAGCTGCCCATAAGGGTCCAGCCCAATCACATAGGCTGGGTCTAAATCATCAAACTGGTCGTATTCGCGGCCATTATTGACCTGAACCTCCCATCCTAAACGCCCACCAAACACTCGGGCACGCAACTGGAACATCTCGTCCAAGACATCTGCAAAACGATCTTGGTTGAGGGCATCGATCACAAGTATCATCGTTGTTCCTCCATTGCTGAAATCAGTGCAATAAGGTTAACAACGCCCAGCTTAAATGCATATGCGGGGAATCCCGTATAGGTTGTTTTGCAGGCCCTGCCCTGTGGCTCCATCACAGCGGATAGATCATGCCCATCGCAATAGCCCGCGCTACGGCCTGCGGCGTGGTCAGAGCATACAGCTTATCGCGGCCAGATCGCAGATGCACCTCGACGGTGCGGTGCGAAATGCCCAAAATATCGCCGACATCCTGCTGCGATTTTCCGGCAGCAATCCACTGCAAAATCTCAATCTCGCGCGATGATAGGTGCGGCGCGCGCAATGTGCTGGTCAGCGTGTGGCTGCGCATAGCCCCGTCATGCACATGCACGGCAATCGATTGCAATTCAGACAAGATCGTTGGAATTAACCTATCCCATTCTGCGGTTTCGCAATTGCGCGTCACACTCAGCATCCCGACATCGCCATATGGGCCGCGCACGGGAATGGTCAGCCCTTGCGGGACAATGCCAAAATCGGCAGCATGTCGAAAGACACGATCAAAATTCTGGGTCTTTTCCAGCCGCGCCCAATGTACTGGGGCAATGCTGCGGGCCGCTATGGCCAAAGTGGGGTCGTAAAGATGCAGTTGTTCATCCAAATACACCTGCTTCCACTGTTCAGGATAGGTCACATAGGCGTGGATAGTGCCCGCAATTGGGTTGCTGCCAGCATAGGCTGCATGATCAAAGCCAAACTTTTGACGAATACGGTCAAGGAACCCGTCAAAATCTGCGGGTTTTGCCCCCGCAGCGCCAAGATCAATCAGGTCCATCCTGCCCCCTTTTTTCCAAAGAAGACCCGTGGCTTGCCACCAAAACACGCGCCCCGCCGCTGTGGGGTGCAGCGGCGATGTTATGGGAAACCGCAAACGGCGCAACTTTGCCCCCCTCTTTCGAGATAGAGACAACCAATTGCAGCACAGCCTGCTTTTGCACGTCGTTCAACCGCTGAAAATGCGTCATCAGCGCCGCCAAATACTTGCCATTTTGCACCGCATCCGCTGTGGGCCGTACCTTTAGGGGCACCACTGTTGTCGCAGGGCCTGGCCCGTCTGGATTGCGCTGGAAAAATGCCGAAACGTCTACGCCCAAATGGCTGGCAATCATCATCAGCCGCGCGGCCGAGACGCGGCTTTTCCCTGCCTCGTGGCTGCGCAATTGCGCCAGTGAAATGCCCACTGCATTGGCCAGATCGGTCTGCGAGGTGCCCTGCAACCAGCGGTAATGCCGAATACATTTTCCAATGGTCGAATCTATTTTATCCATAGCTCGCTCCACACTCGCGAAAAAGGCCTACTTCACCAACTGGGCTGTATGAAAACATTCATTCATTTGCGCTGCAAGCAAAAGGAAAGGTTAATGCATCGCTGGGCTAGGTTCCGCTTAATCTAGGGTTGTATTTCGCCTGAATTGGTGCCGCTGGCCTTAACCACGCGGCCCGCAATCCCATCCCAAGCGCCTGATTTTAAGGCAAGACCCAAGATGCGGTCGGGGTTGGTGGGCGGGGGCATCTCCACCCCCGTCAGCTTGGCAAAGCCGAAGCGGCTGTAATAGGGCGCATCCCCCACCAGCAAAACCCGCTCCCATCCCAAACGCCGCGCTTCGGCAAGGCTTTCAAAAATCAGCAGCCCGCCAAGGCCCTCGCCCTGCCGCGTAGGGTGCACAGCAATCGGGCCCAGCAGCAGCACATCTTCGGCCCCATTCTTGGCCAAAATCTCGGCAGGCCAATAGCGGATGGCAGCGGCCAAAGTGCCATCAGTATCGCGCAAAATAAGGCATAAACCCG
>JAIXVS010000190.1 GCA_027482795.1 Rhodobacter sp. | reverse complement strand
ATCTACGCCATCGCCGCCCAGCAGCGTGTCACTGTCATCGCCGCCCGTCAGCGTATCATCGCCAATGCCGCCATCAAGGCTGTCATTGCCAGCCTCGCCAAATGCTGCATCGCCGCCTGCGCCGCCAAAGATGCGGTCATTGCCCGCGCCGCCTGACAGATCGTCGATTGCATCGCCACCGTTCAGCGTGTCGTTGCCAAGGCCGCCCGTCAGCGTGTCGGCATCGGCCTCGCCGTTCAGCACATCATCGCCGTCATCGCCCGCAAGCTGGTCAAAACCCGCGCCGCCGCTTAGGATGTCATTGTCGGCCCCGCCTGCCAGCGTATCATCGCCCAGCCCGCCAGCCATGCTGTCAATGCCAGCGCCGCCTGAAAGACTATCGCCGCCGTCGCCGCCATCCAGCGTGTCATTCCCGCTGTCGCCTATCAGGGTGTCTGTATCGCCGCCGCCATCAAGGCTGTCATTGCCAATGCCGCCTGACAGGCTGTCCAGACCAAGCCCGCCCAGAAGCGTGTCATTCCCATCGCCGCCAAACAGATCATCGCCGTCTGCGCCGCCATCAAGGCTGTCATCGCCAATGCCGCCCGTTAGCCTGTCAAAGCCCAGATCACCCAGAATGGTGTCATTGCCAGCCACGCCGTCGATGGTGTCATCACCGCCAAGCCCAAGGATGCTGTCGTCATTCCCATCAGTGCCGTCAACCTGATCGCCCTGCACATCGACAAAGCCCGCGCCAATGAAATTGGGTGCTGCGGTGCCGTCGACGGGGCCAGCAGGATCGCGCAGAATGTTTTCAATCTCGGTATAAGTGATGGTCACGGTTTGGCCCGCAGCATCGCTATAGGTCGCTGTGCCTGTCTCGGCACCTGTGGGGGCAATCACAACGCCCAATAGGCCGCGCAAGTCCAGCGTGTCACCCGTGGTTTCGCTGATATCGCCGCCGTCAAGGGTAAGGGTGGTCACCCCAAACTGGGTCAGCAGCGTGTCAATGGTAAAGCTGTCATCGCCTGCGCCGCCCGCAATTGTATCGCCATTGCCGATGACAAACACATCGTTGCCCGCCCCGCCTGTGACGCTGTCATTGTCAAAGCTGCCGATCAGCGTATCATTGCCTGCGCCGCCAAAAATGGTGTCATCCCCGCCGCTGCCAAAGACACTGTCATCGCCCGCATCGCCATCGATACTGTCATCGCCTGTGTCGGCATCAATCGTGTCATTGCCGTTTTCGCCAAAGATGCTGTCATTGCCGCCGCCGCCCAGAAGGCTGTCATCGCCATCGCGGCCCCACAGCGTATCATTTCCATCGCCGCCGCGCAGCGTGTCATTGCCAAGGCCGCCATCCAGACTGTCATTGCCAAAATCGCCCGACAGATCATCCGCCCCATCGCCCCCGTCTAGGGTGTCAGCACCAAAGCCGCCATCAAGCGTGTCGTTGCCATCACCGCCGCCAAGGCTGTCATTGCCCACCTCGCCTGACAAGCTGTCCAGACCTGCGCCACCAAACAGGAAGTCATTCCCATCTCCTGCGGTCAGCGTGTCATCGCCCGCCCCGCCCAGCATCAGATTTTCAGTGATCCCGCCAATGAGCAGATCATTTTCCGTGCCGCCATCCAGATAAACGGGCGCAGAGCCGCCTGCGTAAAGGGTATCATTACCCGCATCGCCATAAAGGCTGTCATTGCCGCCTTCGCCATAAATCAGATCGCGGTCGGCCCCGCCAAAGATGGTGTCATTGCCCGCATCGCCATACAGCGTGTCATCGCCCGCGCCGCCCGTTATACGCCCGCCGACACCCGTTTGATTGGTAAGGCCAACCACATCATTGCCTTCGCCTGCATCAATGGTGTCAAACCCTTGCCCACCGAAAAGCGCATCATTGCCATCGCCGCCCGTTATCTCGTCATCATCAAAGCCGCCATAAACCGTGTCATCCCCCGCATCTCCGCCAAGCAGATCGAACCCGTCGTCACCATTGACCAGATCATTGCCAGCCCCGCCCTGAACCAGATCATCGCCAAAGTTGCCGACCAGAATATCGTTGCCATCACCGCCTTCGATGCTGTCGCCGTCGTCCTCGCCGTCGATCAGATCATCGCCCGCGCCGCCGTAAATACTGTCTTGCGCGTTGCCGCCATAAACCTCATCCGCGCCATCATCGCCTTGAATGCTGTCACGCCCGTCTAGGCCAAAGATCGTGTCAGCATCTGCGCCGCCAAAGACAATATCATTGCCTGAATCGGCCTCGATAAAATCGGTGCCATCCCCGCCATCGACGGTGTCATTGCCAAGGCCACTGCGGATCGTGTCAGCACCGCTCAGCCCAAGAATGCTGTCATTGTTACCATCGGCCCCATCAATGGCGTCGCCTTGATTGTCGACAAAGCCCGCGCCCATCAGATCTGCGGCATTGGTGCCAAGAACAATTAGATCGGGATCTTGCAGGATGGTTTCAATACCCGAATAATCAAAGGTGATGGTCTGCCCCGCAGAAACAAAGCTGCCCGTGCCAGCCCCAGCCCCTGCGGGGGTAATCACCACATTCGTCAGCCCGCGCAAGTCTAGCACATCGCCCGTTACTTCGCCGCCCGAACCGCCCTGAACGGTGAACCCGCCACCCGAGGTGAAGGTGCCGTTTTCCGCGCTGAACACATCATCGCCGTCTTCCCCGCGCAGGGTTGAATCCGCGCCAAATTGGATCGTATCGTTACCCGCGCCGCCAAACACGTCGAAATTGGCCAAATCGGTGGAAATTGAATCGGCCCCATCGCCGCCGTAAATGGTGGCATCGCCCAGTGAAGCATTTATGGTGTCATTGCCCGCATCGCCGTAAAGCGTATCGGTGCCAGAACTGGCCAAGATGCTATCAGCATCGGCCCCGCCATAAAGCAGGTCATTGCCATCGCTGCCTTGCAACACATCGTTGCCATCGCCGCCCAGCAGCGTGTCATCGCCAGCATCACCGCTAAAAGTATCATTGCCAGTGCTGCCAACAAGGCTATCGTCGCCGTTCCCGCCATAAAGATCGTCATTTCCTTCTTCGGCCAAGATCGTATCATCGCCATCATCGCCCAGCAAACGGTCGCCGCTATCGCCCGCAATCACGTTGTCATTGCCCGCGCCGCCGTACAGCTCGTCAACATTCGCGCCGCCCACTAGGGTGTCATTGCCCTCGTCCCCATAAAGGCTGTCCGAACCGTCAAGGCCAGATAGGCTGTCATTGTCCAGCCCGCCATACAGCAAATCATTCACCGCGCCGCCGCCTAGCAGCGTATCATTGCCAGCCTCGCCAAAGGCCAAGCCGCCGCCAAGGCCCGTGTCCAAGACATCATTCCCAGCGCCGCCTGATAGCTCGTCCAGCGTGCCATCGCCGCCCAGTAGCGTGTCATCGCCCAAGCCGCCGTACAGCGTGTCATCGTTCAAACCGCCGTCTAGGCTGTCATCGCCATCCTCGCCATAAATCGTGTCATTGCCCGCGCCGCCCGCCGCGCTGTCATCGCCCAGACCCGTACTGACCAGATCGCGCCCATCGCCAGCCGCGACTGTATCATCGCCCGCACCGCCATCAATATCATCGGTTTGCGTGCCGCCCGTGATCGTATCATTGCCCGCGCCGCCAAACAGCGATTTGGCCCCCGCAAAGGCGGCCAGCAACAGATCATTGCCGTCATCGCCGTCCAGCGTATCGATGCCCGTACCGCTGTCCAGCGTGTCATCACCCGCGCCGCCCAGCAGACTGTCATTGCCTGCGCCACCATCGATGCCGTCATCGCCAGTGCCGCCATCGACCACATCATTGCCAAGGCCAGCATCGACGATGTCATCCCCGCTGAGGGCTGTGATCGTGTCATCAGGGCTTGTCAGATCATCGCCGTCAAAGCCCTGCGCCTCGGTGCTGCCGCTGATTTCATCATCGCCATTGGTGCCCGTGATATTGCCATCATCTGCGCCATCACTATCGTCAAAGATGCGGCGATCTTCGGGGGGGCGGCCACCGTCATCGGTATCCTCGCCCGAATCGTCATCCGCCGATCCATTGAACAGAAATGAAAACAGACTGTCGCCAAAGCCTACCAGCAGCGAGACAATCATTATCAGCGCATAAAGTTCCATGTCGCACCCTGTTCAGCGCTAAAGGCAAAAACGCAATCATGGTTAAACTATGGCGCGAGTGGGTGGTCTGGCGAGTCAAATCTGTGGATAAATCCCTTATTTTCTGATCTGGAAACAGTTTGAAAACGCGTGGTTTAACAAGAGGCCTTGAAAATAATCAACTATCGGCGCAGCCGCAGGTAAATGTATAAACTTGCCGCGCCAAAAGATTAAAATATCACCGATTATTGTGCATGGCTTGACCCAAATCGCGGGGATTGTTTCCAATTTTCTGCCATTTGATCCATGATTTTCCTTAGATTTTTGCGGACCTGCCGCCCTAATCCGCGCGTAAGGGTCCAAATTTGGGCCAAATGAGCCGAACGGACGCGATGCAAATGGAGAAGCCCGCTAGGTAGGGCTGCCCTTTGCTGGGGCAGGGTCTTGGGTCATTTCAAAATTGCTACCCGACGCGATCAGGCAGGTTTTACCATCGGGCGAGGTGGCAATAATCGTCCATGTGCCTGTGCTGGGGTTCACAAACAACTCCATCACTGCGTTATGCCCTGCAATGCCAATGCCGCGCCGCGCCTCGCCGTATTTGGTTGCGAGCGCCGTCAGCACATCGGGGCGCGGGGCGCATTGGGGCGTTTGCGCAAGGGCATTTTGCGTGGCGAAAATCAGCAGGGCAAAGCCGAAAGACAGGGCAAATAGGCGCTTTTGCAGGGGATCGGGCACGGCTGGGGCCTTTCATTTGGGAATGCGCCGATGCTGCGCCCAATCGGTGGGTAAATGGTTAACCTGCGGGGCGTTCTGGCCTTGTTCTGGGTCAACACGGGGCCAACACTGGGCCAACACTGGGCCTGCGGCGAAAATATTCTGCGCCGCAGCATTTCTGGCCTTGCAGAAAGTGACAAAATGATGCCATTTGGCGCAATATTATTACCGCGAGGAATCATGACTAACGCGCACCGCCCTTATCGTTCGGTTTTGTATATTCCCGCATCCAATGCCCGCGCGCTGGAAAAGGCGCAGACTTTGCCCGCAGACGCGATTATATTTGATCTGGAAGATGCCGTGGCCCCCGCCGAAAAGGATGCCGCCCGCGCCGCTTTGGTGCTGGCATTGCAGGGCGATTATGGCCCGCGCGCGCGCATTGTGCGGGTCAATGGGCTGGATACAGGCTGGGGCGCGGCGGATATGGCCGCTTTTGCTGGCCATGCAGGCGCAGATGCCCTTCTGCTGCCCAAGGTGAACGCGCCTGCCGATTTGGACGCAGCCCATGCTTTGGCCCCCGCCAAGCCGCTTTGGGCCATGATGGAAACGGCGCTGGCGATGCTGAATGCCGCGCAAATTGCCGCCCATCCCGCGCTGGCGGGCATGGTGATGGGCACAAATGATCTGGCCAAAGAACTGGGTTCGCGCCACCGCAGCGATCGTTTGGCGCTGCAAACGGGGCTGGGCCTGTGCCTGCTGGCCGCCCGCGCGCACGGGTGCGTGATTGTGGACGGGGTGTTCAATGCCTTTCGTGATGATGCGGGTTTGGCCGCCGAATGCGCGCAGGGCCGCGATATGGGCTTTGATGGTAAAACCCTGATCCACCCCGCGCAACTGCCCATCGCCAATGCCGCCTTTGCCCCATCGCCCGCCGAGATCGAGCTTGCCCATCGCCAGATCGCCGCCTTTGACGAGGCAGTCGCTGCGGGCCAAGCGGTTGCAGTTGTGGATGGTAAAATTGTTGAAAACCTGCATATCTTCACCGCGAAGGCCCTGCTGATCAAGGCAGAGGCGATAGCGGCGATGGAGTAGCCAATGTATTTTCTGATTTTGACCTTGGGCGTGGCCCTGTGGGCCTTTTCGCATTTGATGAAACGCGTCACCCCCAATTTTCGCGCCTCGCTGGGCGAAGCAAAGGGTAAAGGCGTGGTTGCGCTGCTGACCTTTGTGGCGGTGGGGCTGATGATTTGGGGCTATCGCGGCGCTGACGTGATCGTCCTGTGGAGCCCGCCCGCCTTTCTAACCCATATCAATAATTTATTGATGCTGATCGCGGTTTTCCTTGTAAACTTGGGCTATGTGCCCGGGCTTTTGCGCAGCAAATTGCGCCACCCGATGCTGGGCGCGGTTAAGGTGTGGGCGCTGGCGCATTTGCTGGTGAACGGCGATTTGGCTTCGGTGATTTTGTTCGGCGGTATGCTGGCGTGGGCGGTGTTTGACTTGATCAAAATCAACAAAATGCAAGAATGGGCCCGCCCCGCCGCTGGCCCCGTGATCTATGATATCGGCTATGGTATTGTCAGCCTTGGCGTTTTTGGTGCCATCGCTTGGCTGCACACCTATCTTGGCTATTGGCCGTTTGGATAAATCATGGCGCAGCTGTACCGTTTTCTGTCAGATGATGACACGTCGGCCTTTTGCCATAAGGTCAGCGAAGCCCTGTCCAAAGGCTGGCAACTGTATGGCAACCCCACCTATGCCTATGATGCCAAGGCCGAGGTGATGCGCTGCGGTCAGGCCGTGGTAAAGGATGTCGTGGGCGAGTATCACCGCGATATGAAACTGGGCCAGCAATAGGGAAAACTTATGGGTGATAAGACCAATTCAGGGCATTTCTTTGAAGACTACCGCCTTGGGCAAATCATCACCCATGCCATCCCGCGCACGCTGTCGGGCGGCGAGAGGGCGCTGTATCACGCGCTGTATCCTGCCCGCCATGCGCTGTATTCATCCGATGAATTTGCCCGCGCCTGCGGGCTGCCCGCCAGCCCATTGGACGATCTGATTACCTTTCACACGGTGTTTGGCAAAACCGTGCCTGATATTTCGCTGAATGCCGTGGCGAATTTGGGCTATGCGGCAGGGCGCTGGCTGGCCCCCGTGCGCGTGGGCGATACCCTATCGGCCCGCAGCACAGTGATTGGGCTAAAGGAAAACTCAAACGGCCAATCGGGCGTGGTTTATGTGCGATCCGAAGGGGTCAATCAGCACGGCGCGGTGGTGCTGGACTATACCCGCTGGGTTATGGTGAAGAAACGCGATGCCGCCAGCGCGCCGCCCGCGCCGCATATCCCAGACCTGCCATCGGCGCTGGCGGTGGGCGATCTAATCATTCCGCAAGGGCTTGATTTCACGCGCTATAACTTCACCCTTGCGGGGGACGCTCACCGCATGCGCGATTATGCGGTGGGTGAGGTGATCGACCATATCGACGGTGTCACCCTTGAGGAGGCCGAGCATATGCTTGCGACGCGCATGTGGCAAAACACCGCCAAAGTGCATTTCGATGCCAAAAGCCGCCCCGATGGGCGGCGGTTGATTTATGGCGGGCATATCATTTCGCTGGCGCGCGCGCTGTCTTTCAACGGGCTGGCCAATGCGCAAATGATTGTAGGCCTGAACGGCGGCGCTCATGCCAACCCCGCCTTTGCGGGCGACACCGTGCGCGCGTGGAGCGAGGTTTTGGATATGGCAGAAACACCCGCCTCGAATGTGGGCGCAATACGCCTGCGGCTTGTCGCACACAAGGCCGCCAAGGCTGGCCCCCTGCGCGGCGCGGATGGCAAATACAGCCCCGATGTGCTGCTCGATTTGGACTATTGGGCGCTGATGCCGATTTAAGCCAGCGCTGCCGCAAGCCTGTGCCACTCATCCGCCGCACCCGCAGGGCCAAGGCGCAGCCACGTGTTTGAATAGGGAAAAATGCGGCTCCAAATATGGGCGCGGGCAAGGCGGGTTTGCGCGGCGGTGGCATCTGGCGTCTCATACAGGCGAAATAAATCGCACCCGCCCACCACGCGCCAGCCCGCCCCGCGCGCCAAATCGTCCATCTTTGCGGCATCTTGCGCCAGCCGCGCGCGGGTCGCATCGGCCCAATCGGTATCGGCATAGGCGGCGCGCGCGATATGCAGCGCAGGGCCAGATACAGGCCACGGGCCCGCCAATGTGCGCAACTGTTCGACATCTGATTGCGCGCCAAACACCATACCAAACCGCACCCCCGCCAGCCCCCAAAACTTGCCAAAAGATCGCAAGATCAGCAGCTTATCCCGCCCCGCATGGGGCAAAAGCGATAGGTGCTGCGCAACATCACCAAAGCTTTCGTCTACCACCAAAAGCCCCACCTGTGGCAACAGCGCAAGCAAATCGTCTGGCGAAAACACCCGCCCATCTGGGTTGTTGGGGTTGACCACCACCGCCAAATCCGCCCCCCGCATCGCCGCCAAATCTGGCGCGGCGCTGACCTGCCAGCCCTGCGTGCGCAGACAGGCGGCATGTTCGTTGTAACTTGGGGCCAACACCGCCGCCCGCCCCGCGCTGCGCAGCTGCGGGATCATCTGGATTGCCGCCTGCGCGCCTGCACAAAGCATAGAAGGGGCCTGCACGCGATAATGCCGCTGCGCAGCCGCTAGGGCTTGCGCCATATCCTCGCCCGTGGGCAGGCGATGCCACAGGGCGGGCGGCACCTGGGCTATGGGATAGGCGATGCGGTTGATCCCCGTTGACAGATCAATCCAATCATCCACCTGCCCGCCAAAATGCGCTATTGCTGCCCCAATATTGCCGCCGTGGTCGCGCGTTTTGTCACTCATGGCGCTTTTCCTTTGCTGGCAAAAAGGGGGGCTCGCCCCCCTTCGCTGCGCTTACCCCCGAGGATATTTGCAGAGCGAGGAAGCCGCAATGATCTGCCTGCTTCCCTGCTCAACAAATATCCTCGGGGGGAGGCCCGCCCCTTTGCGGGCAGGGGGGGCGAGCCCCCCCTTGATCGGGATCAGGCGAGGGCTGCCAGTGCCGCCATAAGCCCCGCCATCAACCCCAGCGCGCGGATATAGATGCGCAGGCCTTGGGTGATATGCGCGGGGCTGGGATCGGGCGCGGTGGCGTTCAGCCAAGGCTCGTTTGCGATGTGGTTTTCATAGATGCGCGGGCCTGAAAGGCGAATGTTCAGCGCGCCTGCCAGTGCGGCCTCGGGCCAGCCAGCGTTTGGGGATCGATGGGCGCGCGCATCGGCCAGCATCACCGCCCAAGCGCGGTGCGGTGCGGGCGCGGTCAGCGCAAACAGTGCCCCCGTCAGGCGCGCGGGGATTAGGTTGACCCAATCATCCGTGCGCGCCGAAAACCAGCCAAAGTCTTGATAGCGCGGGGTTTTATGGCCAATCATACTGTCTAATGTATTGATCGCCTTATAGGCGGCAATACCTGGCAGGCCAAAGATCACGCCCCAAAACAACGGCGCGATGATGCCGTCTGATGTGTTTTCGGCCAAACTTTCCAGCGCGGCGCGCGCCACGCCCTCGCTGCCCAGTTGCGCAGGATCGCGGCCAACGATCATGGACACTGCGCGGCGCGCCAATGTCAAATCCCCCGCCTGCAAAGGCCGCGCGACAGCCGCGACATGGGTATACATCGAGCGCGCCGCAACCAAGGGCCAAGCCAGAATACCCGTGATAACCGCCCCAAGCCAACCCTGCGGCAGGGCCAGCGTTATGGCATAGGCGGGCAGGGCGGCAGCGGCAAAGACAACGCCAAAAGTGACAACACCATTCCATTTACGCGCCGCGCCATCCACGTTCAGCCGCGCCTCTAGCGCGGAAATCAGCGCGCCGATCCACGTGACAGGATGGCCGATACGGCGATACAGCGCATCGGGCCAACCAATGACGGCATCAATGGCAAGGGCGATCAACATGGCGAAAGCAAACATCATGGGCCCCTATAGCCAAAGATCAGCGGGCGCGATAGGCCCGCTGCGCGCAAGGTCGCAAGCCCGTTTTTCGGCACTGCGCCTTGTGCAAAGATCAGCCCGCGCGCCGAGCCTGTATGGGCAATCAAATAGCCCAGCGCACCAAGGCGGGCGGCAAGCGCAGGTGTCGGGTCATTTTGAACATTGCGCAGGGCAAGGGTGGCCTGCGCAGATATTGTGGCCAGTTTTGCCAGCGCCACCAAATCTTGCGATATTGCCGCCTGTTCCCATTCGCCCATTAGGGCGGAAATATCGGGAAAGTGTAAATCTGCGGGGTTTGTGCGCTGCCCCTCGCCCCAAAATCCGCCCAAAATGTCAAATGCGGGCAGGGCGGGCAGGGGGGCCAAAACCCGCCCCTCGCGGCTGGCCCAAAGCACCTGCGCGGGCTGGCGCAGCATTAGCGGGTCGCTGGCACCTTCACTGGCCACACAGGCGCGGGCAAGGGCCAAATCATCACCCCGCCATCCCGCCAGCTGCGCCAAAGCAACCAGCGCGGCGGTCGAGGCACCTGCCCCCGCACCCACTGGCATCTGCGGGGCCAGTGTGACCTTGCCGTTGAGCCGCAGGTTCAACTGGCCCAAAAACGCGCGCGCGCGGGCTGGGGTGATAATCGGCGCGCGAAGGGGGGTGTGAAGGAACAAGCCCCGCGCGGGCAGGACTGTGGCGGTCAGGCATAGGTTTGGGCAGGGCAAAGAGATCAGCGCCAAGGGGCCACCTGCCCCCAAGCGGCCCTGCATCAATTCGCCAAAATGGCCCGCGATGCGGACGCTTTGGCCCATGGTTCCCCCCATCATTGCGCTGTCCAATTTACCCAATGAATGGCCCATGTGCCCGTGGCCAGATCGCGCGACAGGCGGGTCAGCGACAGGGGAGCCACCGAAAACCCAAGGCCCAAGTGCACAGCCCCTAACCCAAGCCCCAGCGCCGCGCGCACAACGCCAGCATGGGCCACGATGATATGGCGGCCCGCTGGCAGGGCCAAAAGGGCGGGCGCAGCGCGGGCGCACAGCGCGTCAAAACTTTCCCCATTTGGCGGGGTGAACGCGGCCAAATCGGCCTGCGCCAATGGGCCAATGTCGGGAAGGTTGGCGTAAGGCATCCCTTCCCAAACGCCAAAATCTTGCTCGCGCAGGCGGGGGTCCTGGCGTGGCGCTATATCCCACAGGGCGGCGGCGGTTTGCAGGCAGCGCAGCGCGGGACTGGCGATTAGGGTATCATCTGAACCGATATTGACCCGCGCGCGCAGGGCATCAATGGCCGCGGCGTTGCTGCAATCTGCCGCAACATCGCGCCGCCCCGCCATTGCCCCGCCATCCATGCTGTGCGCGTGGCGGATCAGCCAGATATCGGCAATGGCAATCTTGGTGGACATATGGGCGGATTCGCTCTGGCACTTACCCCCCCTATCTGATTTGTTTACGGCTGTTGGGCAAGGGGCGCAATCAAGAGGCGCAGATGATTGTTTTGGTAACGGGCGGTGCGCGGTCGGGGAAAAGCAAATTGGCCGAAGCGCGCTGTTTGGCGCTGGGTCTGCCCGCAAGCTATATCGCCACGGCGGAAATTTTTGACGATGAAATGCGCGCCCGCGTCGATACACATCGCGCGCGGCGCGGTAGTGAATGGCGCGATTTTGCGGCGCCGTTGGATGTGGTGGGCGCACTTGCCGCGACCGAAGGGCAGGGGCCGCGCCTGATAGATTGCCTGACAATGTGGTTAAACAATGTTATGTATCACGGGCTGGATGTGGGCCATGAAACAGCGCGCCTCTGCGCTGCATTGCAGGCCGCCCGCGCGCCTGTGGTTTTGGTCACCAATGAAATTGGCATGGGAATTGTGCCAGACAATGCGCTTGCCCGTGCCTTTCGTGATGCACAAGGTATTCTTAACCAAGAGGTTGCGGCGCTGGCGGATGAGGTGTTACTGGCCATCAGCGGCTTACCAGTGCGCGTTAAATAGGAAACAAAATGCCCTTAAATTTCAAAAGCCTCAGTGACTTTGCCACCATCGCCGCAAAGTTGCCCAACGCGGATAATGTTGCGCGCGCGCAGGCCTTGGCGCGGCAAAGCATTTTGACCAAACCACCCGGATCGCTGGGGCGGCTAGAGGATTTGGCGGTGTTCATGGCTGGTTGGCGCGGCACCGCGCGGCCCAAAATTGCCCGCGCGCAGGCGCTGATTTTTGCGGGCAATCACGGCATTTGCGCCCAAGGGGTAAACCCCTATCCGCAAGAAGTGACCGCGCAAATGGTCGCTAATTTTCAGGCAGGCGGGGCTGCGATTAACCAGTTGTGCCGTGCGAATGGCGCAGATTTGCAGGTTGTGGCACTGGATTTAAACAGGCCCACCGCCGATTTTACCGCCCATGCCGCCATGACCGAGACGGAGGTCTTGGCGGCGCTGCGGGCGGGCGCTGATGCGGTCGACATTGCGGCGGATGTGTTGATTTTGGGCGAAATGGGCATTGGCAATTCGACGGTGGCGGCCGCGCTTTGCGCCAGTATTTTTGGCGGCGGGGCCGAGGCATGGGTTGGGGCTGGCACGGGCGCAGATGCCGCAGGGCAGGCGCGCAAAGTCGCCGCAATCGAGGCGGGGCTATCGCGCCATAACGCGCCCAAAGGCATGGCCGCGCTGGCGGCATTTGGCGGGCGCGAGCAGGCGGCACTGTGCGGAGCAGTGCTGGCGGCGCGCGTCAAATCTATCCCCGTGGTGTTGGATGGGTTTATCTGCACCGCTGCTGTTGCCCCGCTGTTTTCGGTTGACCCCAGCCTGCTGGATCATTGCCTGATCGGGCATGTTAGCGCGGAAAAAGGGCATCGCAAACTGCTGGCCGAAATGGATAAATCTGCGATTTTGGACATGGATATGCGCCTTGGCGAAGGGTCGGGCGCGGCTTTGGCGCTGGGAATTTTGCGCAGCGCTTTGGCCTGCCACAACGGCATGGCCAGCTTTGGCGAGGCGGGGGTTTCGGGCGCATGAGCCCGCGCGCCGCGCCCCGTTTTGCCGCCAGATTGGCCGAGGCGCAGGTGGCCCTGATGCTGCTTACACGCCTGCCAGCGGGGCGCATTTCGGGCGCGGCCCCCAGCCTTGCAGATGCGGTCTGGGCCTATCCCATTGTTGGGGCCATTGTGGGCGGTATTGGTGCGGCGGTGCTGGGCTGCGGGCTGGCGCTGGGCCTGCCCGCTGCGATTGCGGCGGTGCTGGCCATAACGGCCTGCATTTTGGTCACAGGGGGGCTGCACGAAGACGGGCTGGCCGATTTGGCCGATGGCTTTGGCGGCGGGCGCGATCGGGCGCGCAAGCTGGAAATTATGCGCGACAGCCGCATTGGCAGCTATGGCACCTTGGCGCTGATTTTGTCGCTGGTCTTGCGGGTGCTGGCCCTAGCGGCGGTGGCACAGGTTTCGGGTGCTATGGCCATGTTGGCGCTGATCGCTATTGAGGCGGCCGCGCGCGCGGGCCTTGGCGTTATGCTGCGCGTGATGCCATTGGCGCGCGCGCAAGGTTTGGGCCAGTTGGCGGCAGGGGTAACAGGGCGCGGCATGGCGCAGGCGCTTGGCCTTGGCGCGCTGGCGCTGTTTTTTGCCTTGGGGATTGGCGCTGGCATCATTGTTGCGGCGTCCATCGCTGCGGCACAGGTGGCTGTTTCTATGCTGGCCTTGCGCCAAATCGGCGGGCAAACGGGCGACGTGTTGGGGGCGGCCCAACAAATCGGCGCATTGGCCGCATGGCTGGCGATGCTAACGCTTGCCCAATGACGGCGGCAGTTGCAAAGGCATCGCGCTATTTTTTCATTGCCTCTTCGGTAAGGCGCAAAAGCTCGGAAAGTCGGGGCAAAGCGGCCAGTGCCTCTGCCCCATTGCTTGCCTTTAGATCGGTTTCCATTTTGGCCAAATGGGCCTGCAATGCCACTGCGCCAAAGATCGCGGCAGACCCTGCCAGACTGTGCACCATCGCCTGCGCGGCGGCCAATTCGCCCGCGCGCAGTGCGCTTTCGCTTTTGGTCAGCATCGTTGTCCCTTCGGCCCAAAAGCGGCTGGTCAGCCCATTTAGCCGTTCTGCGCCCAAAGCAGATTTCAAATCTTCCAAGGTCGACCTGCGCAAGATCGGCAATGCGGCGGCACTTGAATTGACATCGCCAGACAGATGAAAGTTTTCGTCTTCGGTGACGTCGGCGGCCACAACATGATCGGCGCTGGTGTTTGCACGCCGCACGGGTGAGGCTTCGTGCGGATGGGCGGCTGGTTTCGCCTTGACCTTTCGCTTTGGCAAAACGGTCAATTCAGCCAGCACATGCATCAGCATGTCACGATCCAAAGGCTTGTTCAAAACGGCATTCATGCCCGATGCCAAAAACAACGCGCGGCCATCGGGCAGGGCATGGGCCGTCAGCGCAATAATTGGCGCATTGGCGCATGGGCCCGTGCCCGCCCGCAGTCGCACGGTGGCGGCAATTCCATCAAGGGTGGGCATCGAGATATCCATAAAAATCAGATCGAAATGGCGTTTTTGCGCCAATTGCACACCTTCTTGCCCATCAACCGCTTCGGTCACCACATGGCCCGCCGCAAGCAGCATTTCACGCAAGATAAAGCGGTTGATTTGGTTATCTTCCACGACAAGAATGTTCAGCGATTTACCTGCATGATTTGGTTTGGTGGTGCGGGTCGTTTTCGGCAGTGTTGCCGATTTTGCCTTTGCTTTGCTTTTGGGTTCCGCCTGTGCAAGCGCGGTGCGGCGATAAGGCAGATCAATCCAAAACGTCGCCCCCAACTTGGGCTGGCTGATCACGCCAATTTCGCCGCCCATCGATTGCACGATCCGCCGCGCAATGCCCAGCCCAAGACCTGTGCCGTCGGCCCTGCGGCCAAAACTGCTGTCTAGGGTGACAAAATCGTCAAACACCCGCGCCTGATCGGCCAAGGCAATGCCTATCCCCGTATCGCGCACGCGCAGCGACAGGCGCGAATTGGCCGTATCGCCGCTCGCATCGTGAACCACAGCGGCCTGCAATTCGACAGAGCCGTGTTCGGTGAATTTGATCGCATTGCTGACCAAATTCAGCAGCACCTGCCGCAACCCAAGGGCAGACCCCATAATCATGCCAATCGCGCCCGATTCGGGGCGATAGCGCAGGGTCAACCCCTTGGCCTGCGCCAGCGCAGCCTGGCTTTCCAGCACGTCTTGCACCAAATCATCCAAATTCAGCGCCACATTGTCCCCCACCATGCGACCACTTTCCAGCCGTGCAATATCAAGCACGTCGGTCACATGGTGCAACAGCAATTCGCCCGATTTTTGCATAACATCGACAAATTCGGCCTGTTTTTCAGACAGGGGCGTGGCCTGAAGCAAGTCAAGCGAACCCAAAAGCCCATTCAACGGGGTGCGCATTTCGTGGCTCATCACGGCCATAAAGCGCGCCTTGGCACGTTCGCCCGCCAGCGCCTCGTCGCGGGCCTTTGTCAAACGCTCTTCTGCGGTGATGCGGTCGGATATATCGCGCAAATAGCTGACGAAAATCTCGCCATCTTGGGACATGGTTTTGGCAACAGACAGCTCGACTGGGAAAACCTCGCCCGATTTCCGCTTGGCTTGCACTTGCACGCGCCCTTTTCCGATGATGCGCTGCTCGCCCGTTGCCAAATGGCGACGCATCCCTTCGTTATGGGCCGCAATAAGGTGGTCGGCAAAGATCAGCTTGGTCATGTCCGCGCCAACGGCCTCGGCCTCGGAATAGCCAAAAATCTCGGTCGCGGCACCGTTGAATTCAATAAAGTTGCCCTCGCGGTCTACCACCAAAACGGCATCAAGTGACGTGTTCAGCATCGCCTGCAAGCGGTCACGTGTGACTTTGTTTTCAATGGCTTGGCTGCGGGTAATGCCATAAACGCGCGCCAAAAAGAACACAGCCAGCAGCAACAGCATAATCAGCCCCACTGTCAGCATTGCAATGCGCGCCATGGTTTCGCTGACCGACAGGCGTTGCCCATCGGCCAGTTTCGAAAATACGCGAATCCCCTCTAGCGAGACGTTGCGCACTGCCACGCGCAGCGCCACCGCCTCTTCGCGCAACTTTGGCAATTGCGCGCGCAGCGCATCGTCAGGCCCGTCAATATAGGGCAGGGCGTTGTCCATATAGGCGTTGATCTGTTCAAATTCGGATGTCATGTTCGGTTCTAGCGCAAGCTTGCCGTAGACGGGCCCGCCCATGATCACATTCATGCGGCTGTAAAAGATGTCATACCAGCGGCGCAACTGCACCAAATCCGCACTTGGGTTCGCTTCAACCAAGATCAGCGCGTTGTAAAATTGCAAAAACTCGACTTCGGTCTGCGACAGCGTCCATTGTAGGTTGTCAGAGTTGGCCGTGTTCAAATCGCGCATCTGCACCAGCGCTTGGCGCGCCAATGTGGTGATCGCAGCGGCCAGCAACAAAAACAGCACCACAGATGCAAGGCCAATCGCAAACCTGCGATTTGGGTCTTTGGGCCCAATAGAACGCAACGAAAAGGTCTGTCTTACCAAGGTCAACTCATCTACGTTGTCGGGGCCATCGCCCCAAAGACTATCCCCAAAGACTAGGGCGCGATTTCGATACGATTCAACTGCCAAATGCTGCGCGAAAACACAACTTCGGATTGATATTGCGGATCGCTGTCATAGGGGTAGACAATCCAAAGCGGGCCTTTGTCGCGCACACTCATTTCTTCGCCATTGCGCAAATAGGCAATGATGGGCGCTTCGGGGGTAATCTCGGCCAACGGAATTTCGATGCGGTAATCGTTGATAGCCGAGGCGATAACCTTGCCCGAGGTGACATTCAGCATGTCCAAAAGCGAATGCAGCGCCACGCCTTCAAAGGCTTGCGGTCCCTCTGTCCACATCGTCGTCGTCTCAAAGCTGGACTTCGGCATGGCCTGCAACGCGGCCAAATCATAGGTCATATCAACAGGATTGCCCGCAGCATCTGGCCCGCCCGATACAGATAAGATCGTTTCGGCAAAGGCAGGCTGTGCCGCGGTATGCAAGCCGATGACAAGCGAGGCAACCACTGTCGCCCGAAGCAGAACGCGCCAGATGGCGCCTGTGGCGGAGCCCTGAAACTGGGTGGGTTGCAAAGTTGGAAAAGAGAGCATGGGACAGGTTCCTTGGAAACTTGGTAAATCTTACGGTTAGTTTTCCATACGCCCGTTCAAAACGCTAGAAATCTAAAGTCTATTGTTGTATACTTTTGTATAGTACTTGACGTAAATTCGACGTTAACTCTATTCCAAGGTGCCCTTTGCGCACCTTGATTGGATGTTTATATGACGGAAATATGCTTTTGCAGCAAGCTGGGATGCCAAAAAGCTGAAAAAAGTCTATCTATACCACCATTAGGTGGTCTTAGAATTTTTTAAGGCGTGTCATCCTATATCTTAGGGGATTAGGTGGCAGTGAGAGGTGTTTATGAAAATTCTTCTAGCAGACGATCATGATCTGGTGCGCGACACACTGGCGGCGTTTCTTGAAAACGAACCAGATCTTGGCGTGCGTACCACAGCCAACTTGACCGATGCTTTGGCGATTGTCGCTGCGGAAGGCGCGTTTGAGCTGGTTCTTTTAGACTATACCATGCCAGGCATGGATGGGCTGATCGGGCTGACCAAAATGATTGCCGCCAATGCAGGCAAGCCTGTTGCGATTTTGTCGGGGACGGCAGACCGCAACGTGGCCGAGCAGGCGATCAAGGCAGGTGCCGTGGGGTTTGTGCCCAAAACGCTGGCGGCAAAGTCCATTGTGTCGGCGGTTAAGTTTATGGCCTCGGGCGAGGTGTTTGCCCCCTTTGGGTTTATGCACCGCGAGGAAGTCGACGGAAATTCCGCCATTACGCGGCGCGAACGCGATGTTTTGATCGGGCTGACGGCAGGCAAATCCAACAAAGAAATCGCCAATGATTTGGATTTGCAGGAAGTGACCATCAAACTGCATGTCAAAACCCTGTGCCGCAAATTGGGCGCGAAAAACCGCACCCAAGCTGCGATGATCGCCCGTGATCGTCGTTTGCTCTAGGGCCTTTCCTTAGGCCCTCTTGCAGCCTATGTTTGCCCCATAACAGAAGGGGCGATCATGGGTTTGCAATATTTACACACAATGGTGCGCGTTTTGGATTTGGAAAAATCCATCGCGTTTTACAAGCTTTTGGGCCTGCACGAGACACGCCGATACGACAACGAAGGCGGGCGTTTCACCTTGGTGTTTCTGGCCCCCGAAGGCCAGCCTGAATGCCCGATCGAGCTGACCTATAACTGGGATGGTGATGCCGCTTTGCCCAGCGACAGCCGCCATTTTGGCCATTTGGCCTATGGCGTGGATGATATTTATGCCACCTGCGCGCATTTGGCAGCAAACGGCGTTATCATCAACCGCCCGCCGCGCGATGGGCATATGGCCTTTGTGCGCAGCCCTGACAATGTGTCGATTGAACTTATTCAAAAGGGCGAAAGCCTTGCCCCAGCCGAGCCTTGGGTGTCCATGGGCAACACGGGGCATTGGTAGTTAAAACCGCCACAGGCTGAACAAATCAGGCCCAATTTGGCGGCTTTCCATCAGGCGCGGGCGGGGTGCATCTGCCAGTTTCGGCAGGCCCAAATCTGCAATACTTGGCAGGCCCGCGCCGCCAATTGCCAGCCCTGCGGTGTAAAGGGCGATCTGGTCGACCAGCCCCGCGCGCAATAGCGCCGCCGCCAGCCCGCCGCCCCCTTCGCACAAAACGCGCGTGATGCCTTGCGCCGCCAGCGCCGCCATAGCAGCGCGCAAATCTAATTGTTTGTTTTGCAAGGGTGTTTCGATCAGCTTGGCCCCAGCATCCGCCCAAGCCTGCCGCGCAGGCATCGGCGCATTTTGCCCATGCAGCAGCCAAACAGGTGCAAAATCCACG
The DNA here is from genome assembly GCA_027482795.1 of Rhodobacter sp. Lineage (GTDB taxonomy): Bacteria > Pseudomonadota > Alphaproteobacteria > Rhodobacterales > Rhodobacteraceae > Cypionkella. The sequence goes on along the minus strand of JAIXVS010000190.1, from coordinate 1,946 downwards.
CTGCGCCCAAGCTGCTTATCCGCGCCAAACCGCAAGCGCCCATCCACCACCACCCGCACGGGTTGACGCACCGCGCCCATGCCGCGCACAGTTAGCAACGGATCATCCGCCAGCGCGGTGTTCGATCCCACCATAACCGCATCGTGCAAGGATCGCAGCCCATGCACATGGGCGCGGGCAGGGGGGGCGGTGATCCATTGGCTTTCGCCTGATGCCATCGCAATGCGCCCATCCAAACTGCTTGCCAGTTTCAGTGTCATGAATGGCAGGCCTTGCGTGACCCTCTTCAAAAAACCCGCATGATCTGCGCGCGCCGCATCGGCCATAATGCCCGACGTCACCTGAACCCCCGCTGCGCGCAGCATGGCCGCCCCACGCCCCGAAACGCGCGGGTCAGGATCGTCAATGGCATAGCTGACATGGGCAATGCCCGCATCAATCAGCGCCTGCGCGCAAGGGGGGGTGTGGCCGACATGGGCGCAAGGCTCTAGCGTGACATGGGCCGTGGCCCCGTGCGCCTGTGTTCCCGCCTGCGCTAAGGCCACCGTTTCGGCATGGGGCCGCCCGCCCGCCTGCGTGGCCCCGCGCCCCAAAATGCGCCCGTCTTTTTCAATGATGCAGCCCACAGCGGGGTTTGGCCACACCTGCCCCATACCCCGCGCACCCAAACGCAGGGCATGGGCCATATGTTTGGCCAGATCGCTCACTCTTCGGCGGCAGGATTTGGCCGCAGTTCGGAAACAAAACGGTCAAAGTCATCGGCAGCTTGAAAGTTTTTGTACACGCTGGCAAAGCGCACATAACCCACGGTATCAATCCGCGCGAGGCTTTCCATAACAATCTCGCCAATGATTTTGGACGAAACATCAGTATCGCCAAGGCTTTCCAGCCGCCGCACGATGCCCGAAATCATCTGATCGATGCGTTCTGGATCAATCGGGCGCTTTTGCATGGCGATGCGGATAGATCGTTCCAGCTTGCTGCGGTCAAAATCCTCGCGCTTGCCCGACGATTTCACCACCACCAAATCGCGCAACTGCACACGCTCATAGGTGGTAAACCGCCCCCCGCACGCAGGGCAAAAACGGCGGCGACGGATAGAAACGTGATCTTCTGCTGGACGGCTGTCTTTCACCTGCGTGTCAACATTACCGCAAAATGGGCAACGCATGGGCGTGCTCCTTGGTTGATAGGTTTCCTGCCTGATCCGATGTTCCTCGGAATTGCACAACCTATAGCGCAACCGCCAAAGGCTTGGCCAGAAATCTTTGCACAGCCCTAGATATAGTGAAAATGTGTTGCGGAAAGGATTCAGTGGGTGGGGAAGGGCGGGGTGCTAGATGTAGGGGAAGAGAACGCAGAAAAGCTGAATTCGAGCCAGAATCGGTGCCTACTTTTTCCACAAAGAGTGGAATGACTTCTGATTTCTTATACGGATCGTGTCGTCCTCGGTGATGGTACCTGCGCGGCGGCGTTCTCCACCGTTCGGCGTAAGAACCTCGATATCATCGGAGTCAATTAAGGCAGTCTTGATGTCGTCAGAATGGGAGGCGGTCAAATTGTATATGTCGTGATAGAAATCTCCAACTCTTACTACATCCCCAAAACCCGAAATAACACTAGGAATATCATTCCTTAACTGTTCCAAGGCTTGCTTGCGTCCATCCAAATTGAAGAGGTAAAGGCTTCCCTCCTCTTCTGGATTGAATGAAAGCATGTTTAGACCAGAGCGCCCAAAGTGAGCTTGCCGTGTTGAGTTTCGATGAAGAGTATCATTGTATACCTGCCTCGCTCTGGCAGAAGAAGCAAAATGCATCAACCAATACCGCCAACCATCGGGGTTGTGAATGGAAAAAGGGCTGACGAACGGCGCTGTTCCCATAAACGTTTTGAAAACAATCTGTTCAATAGTTCCCAACCACTCTTTCTTACTCATGAGGGGCTCT
>JAIXVS010000059.1 GCA_027482795.1 Rhodobacter sp. | reverse complement strand
CCATCGCCGCCAGCCAAGAAATCATCGCCCGCGCGGCCGCGCAGCACGTCATCGCCCAGCTCGCCCGCTACATTGTCGTTGCCGTTGCCTGCGTCAAGGTAATCATTCCCCTCGCGCCCGCGCAGAAAATCATCTCCGCCCAGCGAGACAACAAAGTCATCGCCAAGCCCGCCTTCGACGTAATCACCAAAGTTGGTGCCTTGGACATAGTCATTGCCCGCGCCGCCATAGGCTTGACCGCCCGCCGCATTGGCATTGGGGTTTAGATACAGCTGGTCATTGCCTTCGCCGCCAAACAGCGTGTCTGCACCCGCAGCCGAGGTGCCGCCCGTTGGCATATCGCCATAAAGCACGTCATCGCCAGCATCGCCATACAGAACATCCACATCCGATCCGCCGCCCAGCGTATCGCTGCCTTCGCCGCCATAGAGCAGGTCTGCCCCGCCTGTGCCGCCAAAGATCTGATCGTTGCCCGCATCGCCGTTGATGGTATCAGAACCGCCATCGGCCGACCCGCCATTCAGCGTGTCTTGGCCCGCGCCGCCAAAGACAACATCCGCGCCGCCGCCAGCATCGACGAAGTCATCGCCATCGCCGCCGAACATCACGTCGTCGCCCAGATCGCCTGCGGCATAGTCATCGCCAGTGCCGCCGTCGATTACGTCATTGCCATCGCCGCCAAGAACTGAATCCGCCCCCGCGCCCGCATCGACTGAATCGTCGCCCTGACCCGCGTTGATGGTGTCTGCGCCCGCATTTCCGCGAATGCTGTCATTCACCCCATCTGCGCCGTCAATGATATCGCCCTGCGCATCGACAAAGCCAATGGCCATGTTGTCATTGGCTTCGGTGCCACCGACGATGCCATCGCGCCGCACTGGTGGAACACCGCGCTGCACGTCAATGGTGCCGTCGCCGTTGATATCAGAGATGAAATAGACGATCTGGCCAATCAGCGGCGTGTCGCCGCCCCAGTTGCTGGAGCCAACCAAAAGGTTTGCGCGCGGCACCTCTGGGACGGGCAGGCCGCGCCCTTCGGCCACGATCACATCATTCTTGATGATGCGCGCAATGCCAATTTCCGAAATCTCGACGCGCCATTTGGCCGTCTCACCTTGGACAATGACATTGACCGCATCCAGAGAATAGACCCTATCAGCCCCATAGACATCAAGACGCATCGTGCTTGAATTGCCAAGCTGGGTAAGCAGGACGTTTTCGCGCCCCGCACCATTGCCGAAATCAAAAATGCGCTGCCAGTTGCCGCCTGCAACATTATCAAAGCGCACCGAAGCTTCGGCGAAGAATGGCTTGCTTGCCGCAGGCGGCACGGGCTGCGTAATTTCCAAGGGCCGCGCGGCAAAGGCGCTTGCTGAAAGAACCAAGGTTTCTCCAAAGGCTTCGAAACGAACCGTTTCGATATCGCGTAGCGTGTCCACAGCGCCCGTGGCCGTATTCGTAAAGGCCCAAGTATTGTTGCCCAAATTGGACTGGGTGTATTGCGCGAGCGTGCCCGCCAAAACCGCCAGATCCATATTTGAACCACCATCCAGCGTATCGCCGCCTGTGCCGCCGATCAGCGTGTCGTTGCCATCGCCGCCGCGAATGCTGTCATCGCCGCCATTACCGATCAGCAAATTGGCCGCTTCGTTGCCCGTGATGAAATCCTGCTTCTCGCCGCCGACAGCGTTTTCAATCGTCACGCCATTGGCGATCAGGAAACCCGCATCTAAAGATTCAGAGGTGGACAGGAAACCACCTCCGCCAACCTCTTGGCGAATGGTCGCGTCATTGAGGTTAATAACGGCACGCAAGTTGCCCGTATACAAGATAGTATCAATACCGCCATTGTCCCAAATGGTGCGCAGGCCACGGCTTTGCAGACCGCTGTCGTTAAAGCTGTAAGTATCATCGCCCAAGGCGAATGTGCTGTTGACGCCATACATGTGTTGCAACGCGGCAATATCGAAGGGCAGATAGGTGCTTTGATCCAGCCCATCCAGACTGGTTCCAAAATCGATGGCGCTGGTAAAGGGGTTATCCTCGCCCCAGATATTGCGCGAGTAAATTGTCGATGAATATAGCTTTGAATTCAGATAGTGATCGCCCGGCTGACTGACAGCCGCCCCGCCCTGACCGATACCCGTGTCAATACCATCTGGCCGCTCAAACTCATGCGGATGGGCCATGCCCAAAGCGTGGCCCGTTTCATGGAACCAAGTGTGGGTAAAGTTAATTGAACCGATAGAGCGACCTGCGTCTTCAACCGTTCCGCCAATGCCGATAAGCGTGCCCGAATTGGGCGCGGCAAACAGGCCCGGCGTGCCCGAGGCCCCACCCCCACCCTCGAGAGCGCATATTCAATCGTGCCTTGACCTTCGGGGCGCTCCCAAAAATCAACGCCCGTGAACTGGGTGACATTGGTCAAAATGCTGGTGTAAAACTCGCGCCAGCCGCCTTCGTCAAAATCAGAGACGCCATTGTTATCAATATCTTGCACGCTAAAGGAAAAGGCGATTGTATCGCCCTTCTATGCTGTGGGCAGGGCAATGGCATCAATAATCGAATTGCCCGTATCGGCCACTGCAACGATGCGATCCTCGTTCGGCACTTGGGCAGTGTTGGTAAATCCATTCGGGTTGGTGTTTGGCAGATCAGGAATTGGGTTTGGCGTAAAGGGCACAGGCAGGCGCGCGGCGGGAACGGTCACCACGTCTTGCAGACCGTCGCCATTCACATCTGCGCGCACATTCGTGTATTCGCCCCAAACTTGGTTGCCAAAGCCTGCGGTGTTATCGCCGAGTTCGACATTGCCGCGCGGAATGGGGCTGATATCGCCCACGATCATCTCGCCGCGCAAAACATTGTCGATCAACAGTTGCGCTCGCCCGTCATCGGTGACCTGCACAACCCAAGCACGGTCACTGTTCACCATAATCTGGTCAACAATCAAACTGCGCTCCACGCCGTTGACCGTGATAACGAGCTGAACCTGCGTCGTACCAAAAAACTGCCATAGCAAAATCTGGTTTGTTGGATTGGGAACAGGGTCTGCCACGCGTGCCAAAACCTGAAATTCCTCGCGGTCATCGCCCTGCCAGTCCAACTGAAACGCCAAATAGAACTGCATACCATCAGGGATAGGCGCTGTGCCTGCCGCGTTCATAATCAGCGGCGCATCGCTTTGCGTCGACAAAATGGTATTGCCTTGCACCGACGCCTCATGGGCGGCGGCAATCGGATCATGTTTGGCGCAAGAGCACCCTGTCGAAGAGGTTGCAAGTAGGGGATTAAAGACACGGTTTCCTCGTTCGCTGGCAGCGGCAAACTGCAGCATGGCAATTGCGCCTGAAAATTGAAAATGTGCCACAACGTGAAGTGGGGTGATTGTAACTTCCCACCGCTCTGATTGTGCAGGTTAAGAATTACGGCGCAATTATATCAAAAAAAGAAAAAACCCTCTGATAACACGCGGTTCTTAGGGGATAAGTATCTGATTTATGGTTAATTATTTCTCTTAAATTGTTTGATCAAAATACCTTTTGCGCTTGGGTTGCAGAGCGGGCTGCTGCTGGTCCGCGACGCGCCGAGTGAGGGAATCACTTCGGTCCTGCTCGATGTTGTCTGTCATATTTCAAGTCGACATTAAGATTACAGCTGGAAGCATTTGAATGGTGTTCCTCCCCCTTATTCGCCAATATTTCCTTAAGACTATTCATCATGCCCAATGGATTTTGCTTGTTCGGTAGTGGTGCCAAGCGCGCGGGTCAGGGTAGGGGTCAGAATTTCTAGGTGTTGGTCAAAAAGCTTTGATGAACGCTAAGCGCATCTCGTTTGCCGAAATTGGGCGATTGTAATCGGGGCGTTGCGGGCGATTTGTGTGGGATGAAATCTGTGGGTTAGGTTTTGACCGTCTGATCTGCTTTGGCGCGGTGAAGACCCATATCATGAACCTTCGGACGGGGAACAAGCGTTGCGCATAGCGCTGGGTCAAGCTAAACGCGCGCTGCTTGACCCGCACAATTGCGCGAAACTTAATCCCGCAGTCTTGCTTGATTAAGGAGTTGCGCAAGGTCATGCGGTTTCAGAAAAGGGGCATCTTTGCCGCCTTTGCGCCACAGCAGGCTGCGCAGAGTCTATCCTTCCTTAAGTTGGATGGGCATGCCGAACATCTAGGACCGCGAATTTCTGCCTAGGCGCGCCGCCATTAGGACATTATGGCAACGGCGCGGCACCACCCCGCAGAGCCTGCACGCACTTTTACGGGCAAGCACGAAACAGTAAATCCCGTTGGCGGCAATTGATCCAGTGCTGTCAGTTTTTCCAAATGCAAAAATACCCCCTCGCGCCCTGCCTTATGCCCTTCCCAAATCAGGCCCGCATCGCCCGACTGCGCGAACCTTTGGCGGGTAAAGCTGAACGGCGGGTCCCATGACCACGCATCTGTGCCCGTGATGCGAACGCCTTGATCTAGCAGCCAAAGCGTCGCCTCGCGGCCAAAACCGCAGCCTTTGTGGATATAGTCGGGCTGGCCATAGGCTGCGCCAGCCGAGGTATTCATCAGCACAATATCAAAGGGGCTTAGCTTGTGGCCAATATCTTCCAGCGCCGCCTGCACTTGTGCTGCTGAGACGATATGCCCGTCGGGCAGATGCCTGAAATCCAACCGAACGCCAGGGCGGATGCACCAATCCAGCGGTATTTCGTCAATCGTCAGCGCGCGCTGGCCGTGGTTCATGGTCGAGGCGAAGTGCCATGGCGCGTCCAGATGCGTGCCCACATGGGTCGAGCAGGTAAGGATTTCAACGGCAGGCCCCTCGCTGTCTGGCAGGTCATTCCCATTTAGGCCCGGGAAAAAGGTTTCATATTCGCGCGCGCCGTCCTTGTGTGATTTATAGATGATTTTGGGCCCCAGACCTGGCGGATCTGCGGGGGTTTCGTTATCGATGGCAACCGATAAATCAATGATTTTCATGGGTTTTCCTGACTAAGAGCATTTCGCACAAGGGCGCGGACATCCCTGTCGGCGGTAAAACCCGCGCGCAAGGCCACGCTTGCATCCAAGGGCGGCATCGTGCCAAACAGCGAGGTGAGGCGCGCATCATCGCCCCAAGTGATCTGCGCGCTTTGGCCCAGAACTTCGCAGGCTGCCTGTGCCACATCGCCTATGGTCAGGTGCAAAACGGGGGGCTGAATGACGGTCTGCGCACTGCCTAGACCCGCTGCATGGATCAGGGCCGCAACGCAGGCCCTGCGCGAGAGCCACCAGCATTGCGCCGATTGTGGGACAGGGCAGTCAAACTCTGCCCCCGCAGCTATTTTGTGAAACAGCGCACTCATAAAGGCCGAACCGTGGCCTGTTTCTGCGGCGGGCCGCGCAACAATACCCGGCAGGCGCAGGCTGACAGCGGATAAATCGCCGCGCCGCGCCATATCGGTTAAGAAAATCTCGGTCATCCATTTGTGCGCGCCATAGCTGATCTGCGGGCTGGGCAGCGTTTGCGGCGTGACGGTATCGGTCACCGCGCCATAGACGGCGATGGACGAGGCAAAAACAAACCGCGCGCCTTTGGACACCCGCGCCACCGCTTGCGCCAAGGCGAGGGGGGCCGTCAGGTTCACGTCTGTGCCATGGCCCGCTTCGGCCATTGATCCGGGCATACTGGCCAGATGATAGACCAGATCAAAGCCGCCCTCGGTCAGCTTTGACAGAAAGCCGCTGCTGGTCAAATCCCCCGCCATCACCACCGCGCCAAAGGGGGCGTCGCCGATCTGGCGGTCGGTTAGCACAAGGTGCCCCGCAGCCCCCTGCGCCGCCACAGCGCGGGCCAAGGCGCGGCCAATAAATCCATCTGCCCCCGTAATCAAAACGCGCATCAGGCGGGTACCACGCGCTGATCTAATGTGCCAAAGGGCAGGCTGCCGTCAGGCATCTGCGCCTGCATCCGTACCCTGTCTCCATATGATAAAAACGGCGTTTTCGGGGTGCCTTGGTCAATTTTCTCGATCACGCGGATTTCGGAAATGCAGGACGATCCCGCCGCGCGGTCTGCGTTCGATACCGTGCCCGAACCGATGATCGTCCCCGCCGTCAAATGCCGTGTGCGCGCGCAATGTGCGATGATTTGGCCAAAATCAAAATGCATCTCGCCGCCATGGGCGCGGCCAACGGGGCGGTCATTGATCCACACATGCAGGGGCAAATGGATACGCCCGCTGTCCCAATGGGGGGTAATTTCATCGGGGGTGATGGCCAAGGGCGCAAAGCCCGTGGCAGGTTTTGCCTGAACAAAGCCAAAGCCGCACCGCATTTCGCGCGGGCCAAAGGCGCGCAGCGACCAATCGTTGATTTGCACCAACAGGCGCACCGCGCCAAGGCAGGCTGGCGCATCGGTGCCCATCGGCACATGGCCCAATATCACGCCAAACTCGCCTTCCATATCGATCATATCGGCTTGGCTGGGAAATTCGACATTGCCCATCGGCCCGCGAAAATCATCCGATGCGCCTTGGTAGACAAGGGGGATCGTCTCGAAATCTGGGATAGGGTCATTGCCAAAGGCCTGATCCATCAAGCGCCCATGGTTCAAGAAAGCCGAGGCATCCAGCCATGCAGGCGCGCGGGGCAGGGGGGCCATACAGAGCGCGGGATCAAAGGGCGGGAAATCGCCGCTGTTGTTGACGCGGTCTGACAGGGCCTGCAGCGCGGGGGCGGCGGCATCCCAATTCTGCAAGGCTGCTAGCAGGCTGGGCACATCTGCCCGCGCCGTGCGGGCCAAATCGCGCGAGACGACATGCAGTTGCCCATCTAGGCTGCCATCATTGTAACTGGCCAGCTTCATTTTGGTCCCTTTAAATTGGCAGCGATTTCAGGGTCATAGGCCCCATCCACCAGCACAAACAGCATGCGGCAGACCGCGCCTGAACGGTTGGCCCAAGCGTGGTTGGTGCCGCGCTGGATCACCACAGTGCCGGGGGTCAACCGCGCCTCGCCCTGATCCAGAACCAAGGTCAATTCGCCCGAAATGACGATGCCGTAATCAACCGACTGCGTGCGGTGCATCAGGGGGTGCGGGCTGCTGTCCTCTATGGTCGACGCGCCCATATCGCCAATTTCGGCAAAGGCCGCGCCCATTTTTCCTGCCCCCGTGGCCAGAAAATCATCTGTATCGGGCGGAATATCGACAAAGCGAATGCGCGTGCCATTGCGCGGGGGTGGCAAGGTCAGCGGGCCAAGCGTTGGGTCGGGGTCATTGCCCACATAGGCGGGGGTTTGGGTTGTGGCCCACACCTCGTGAAACACGGTGCCGGGAATGGCCGCCAATTCGACCACTGTTGGCAGCGGGCCCTGCGATGCAATCACCGCGCGGCCCGCCGCATCATGGCCCGTCACGATGCGCGTGATGGGGGGCAGCGCGCTCATGCGTTGGCCTTAGCGCGGGCAAAGCACAGCGTCGATGCAGCCCCCACGATCACAGCCGCCACGCCCAGCGCGCCAAAGCCGATGTTCTGGCTCAGTGCGCCGCCGATGAACGGCCCCAGCGCCGAGCCGATCATCAGCATCGCAGGCGTTGCCGCCACAGCGCGCCCAGATGTATCGAGCCGCGCCAGCAGGCCAAAGGCGAAGGTATGCGTAAAGATCTGAACAGCCACGAACACCGCTGCGGCAGGCGCCCAAAGCGGGAAGATCGTGGCCGAGGTGACAACCAATGCCAAAATCGCCTGCACCACAGGGCCCGCCTGCACCACGCCAAAGGCGGGCAGGCGTTTTTCCAAAATGGCCGCCAGCGGGGCAGGGATGAACAAGTTGACAAAGCCCAAGGCGATCAGCACGGCCAGCACCGTATCTTTGGAAAAGCCGCGCGCGCCGCCGATCACTTCAACAAAGGAAAACACCATCGCTTGGTTAAATGTCATCAGGCTAACGCCAAAGATCAAAAACCATACCGTGCGCGAAAAGGGGGCGCGGTCCGCCTCGGTTGGGGCGGGGCCAGGCGCGCGCATAAAGGCGGCAGTGAACACAGTGGCCAGCCCCATCACGGCGGCAAAGGCCAAAAACAGCGCCTGCCCGCCCATGGCGATCATCACTTGCGGCACCGCCCCCAAAAACACCACCGCGAACAGGCCCAGCCCGATGCCCGCCATCGCGAACAAACGGTGCGGGTTTTCCGCGCGCCCGATTGCGCCATGCACCATCGACAGGGCCGATCCTGCCGCAACCCCCGCCAGCGCGTGCAGTGCGGCCAAGGGGCCAAACCCCGTTTGCTGGGCCGCCCCAAAAAAGGCCAATGCCGCCACGCCAAAGCCGATGACAGCCACCATCTTTTGGTTCACGCGGTTAAAGCGCGGCGCAACGGTGACGCTGGCCAAGACGACGCCCAGCAAAAATAAAGTCACGAGCCCGCCCGATTGTTGCAGCGAAAAGCCATAGCGTTCTTGCAGCGCCCCCACCCAAATTGGCAAGGCCACCAGATCGATCATCCCCGCCACATGCGCCACGATCAACGCGGCCACGCCCATAAATCCAAATTTCATAGTCTCTCCTCCCAGAGTTTTGATTTTTTGTCAGATCGGCTGCGCCAAACTGATCATTGATTGCTTCATGATGGCGGCGTGCTCTTCACGGCTGCCGCCCGTGATTTCGATCTGCGCCAGCTTGGCCGAGTTTTCGACGACCATGCGGCACCTTTCCCAGCGGCGGTTTTGATAGGCGTCCAGCGCCGCTGTCAGATCGGGCGCGCGGGCGATTTCTTCGGCCAAAACCACCGCATCTTCGATGCCAATGCAGGCCCCTGCGGCCAAATGCGGCGTGGTGGAATGTACCGCATCGCCGATCAGCACCACGCGCCCGCGATACCAAGGGCGGGGCAACAAAAGCTGTTCCAGCGGGCGATAGACAATCTGGCTGCCCTCGTGCAGATCCGCGCCCAATTGACGCACGATGGGCGATCCAAATTGCGCGAGCAGACCCTTAAGCGTGGCCAGTTGGGTCTCTGGGGCCACAAAATCATTGGTGGGGCGGTCTTCGGTTAGGAACAGATAGGTTTCCTCGGCCCCCACCAAATTAAGCCCAACCTTTAACTTTGGCCCCATCCACATGGTCACGGTGGAGATTTCCGCAGGGCGCGGCAAAACCGCCCGCCACACGGATTGGCCAACAAACTGCGGCTGCGGCGCAGATGGAAACAGCGCCTTGCGCACCGCCGAATACACGCCATCGGCCCCCACAACCATATCATAGCTATCTGCCGTACCATCGGTGAAGGTGACGCGCACCGCATCTGCCGTCTCGGTAATGTCGGTGAAACTTTGCCCAAGGCGCAGCTTGATGCCCGCGGCGCGCACAGCATCCGATAAGATACGCGCCAAGGCAGGGCGCATGATGCCCGCACTTCCTGGCACATCGGGGCCAGCCACGCGCGGGGTGGGCAATTCGGCCACAATCATGTCATTGGGCGCGCGCATATGCACGCCATCCGTGGCCGCCCCTGCCGCCAGAAATTGATCCAGCAGGCCAAGCTGGCGGATCACCCGCAGCGTCGCCCCATTCAGGCTGATCCCCGCCCCATAAGACCGCCAGCCTGCGTCTGTCTCGACCAGTTCGACGGATATACCCTGCGCTTGCAGTTGCAGCGCCGCCGTCATCCCCGCAAATCCGCCCCCAATAATTAGGGCCTTTTGAACACGTTCACCCATCACTCTCCCCTCCCAAGGTTTCGTTTAGATCGCCGCAAATACCTCGCCTGTTGCGGTGATCGTCACGTCTATCTTTGTTAAACTTTGCCCCAAACAGGGGCCAAGCACACATTCCCCCGTTGCCAATTCAAACAGCGCGCCGTGCGAATGGCAGGCCAAATGCGTGCCTGCGCCGTTCAGATAGGCATCCGATTTCCACGCCATCGGCGTGCCCCCTGTGTAATGCGGGCAGGCGTCCAGATAGGCGTGTAAATGGCCATTCTTGCGCACAACGATCACTTTGGGCCGCAGCCCCGACACGGCAAAGCCGCGCGCAATGCCGTCTGCCACATCACCGATATGGCACAGATAGCGGCCAGTGATGACCTGCTGCGCGGCACCGCTCATTCTGGCTTTGGCCCCTTGCCAGCGCCGGGCGGTGGCCCGCCAGGTGCCCATTTCTCGCGCATTTCAAACAGCACAATCTGGCTGGCCTCTGGCCCCATCGGCGCTTCGCGCGGGGTCCACGTGTCATCATGCTTGTCCATATCGGCATCGTATTCAAAGTGGCAGCCCAGCGGGCTGTTGAAATACCAAAACCAGTTCGAGCCAAACTTGTGCCGCCCCGGCCCCCAAAAGCTTTGCACGCCCGATTTCACCAGCCTTGTGCCTGCAACCATCAATTCGGTCGGCCCGCCCATGTGAAAGGCCAGATGCTCGCAGCCTTGCATATAATCGGGGGTGCGAATGAAAAACAGCGTATGGTGATCGTCATTGGCCTTGGGGCGCAAAAATGGCCCCGCCCCAACCAGCGTATCGGTGATGACAAATTGCAGGCGATTGCAGTAGAAATCCGCCGCTTTGGCAATATCTGGCACGAACAGCACCACGTGGCTTAGGCTGCGCGGGGCGGCGGGCATGTCTTCCCAAACGCCAATCTCGTTGGGCGCGCGCTGTGCAGGTGCGCCGGGGGCGTTGATTTTCTCGGCGGGCATCATTAGGGCGCGGCGTTTGGTGGTCTGAAATTTCAGCGCAAAGCCCTGATCATCCGCCGTCTCTAACGATCCATCGGCCAGCCGCGTGACGCGCCGATCCTTGGACAATTCCGCCTCAATCGCATCCAGATCCGCAGGCGAGGCTACGCCGTAAACCTGCTGGCGCAGCATATTGGCGGTTTTCAAGGGCGCGGGCAGCGATGGATCGCCCTTGGCGCGCACGATAATGCCCGTGCCGTCCAGCGCCTCGAACAGCCCGCCCGTGGCATCGACGCCCACGGGTTTCAGACCAAAGGCGGTCAGATATTCGATGCTGGCGGGCAGATCGTCTACGCCAAAAATCAGATAATCGGGGCCAATGATGTTCATGGTCTTATCCTTTCAGAGCGGTTTGGCCGCCCAACTGTTCGGCCACCCAATCGGCGATATAGGCACCTGCGTTGATCGAATTGTCGAAACTGGCGTGTTGTGTGCCGCCCGTGCGCTCGTCGAATATCTTCAACTCGCGCTTTGGGCTGTTGATCAGCGCGTCATAGGTGGCATGGGCCCATTTCAGCGGAATTTGGCTGTCATTGATCCCGTGGGTTACAAGGAACGGCACGCGGATGCGGTCTAAAATCCCGTCCAGATGCACATTTTCGGCAATGCGGATAAAATCAGCGGTGTCCTTTGCGCCCCAGACCCAAGCGACATGCGCCCAGTAATGCGGCACAGGGAAATCGCCTTCTTTTTCCAGCCGCCGCTTTTGCACATCGCGCCAATCGTGGTTTGCCCCCCACGCCACCCCGCAGGCAAAGCGCGGCTCGAACGCCACGGCGCGGGGGCAATAGTAACCACCCAGACTGACCCCCTCCATGCCAATACGGCGCGGATCAACGTCGCTTTGGGTTTCCAGCCAATCGACCACGCGCGCCGCCCAATGTTCGCTGTCAAAGCGGGCGGTCATCCCGCGCAGGCGCAGCGCATCCCCCGTGCCAGGCTGATCCACAATCAACGAGGCAACACCGCGTTTGGCCAGCCATGCAGGCAGACCTACCAGAAATTTCATTTCCTTGGTGCTGTCCAAACCATTGACCTGCACCAACACAGGCTGCGGGCCAGAAACACCGATGGCAGGCACGAAAATGGCCGAAAGAAAGCTGCCTTCGTAGGGAATTGTCACCTGTTTGACCTGCGGGTGGCTGTGGGCCAAGCCCTGCGCGAAACAGTCTTGCATCTGCGCATACAGCGCGGCGCGCCCCGTGCTGCCCACGCCCTGCAACCGTTCGGCAGTAATCATGTAATTGGCGGCGCGCAGCAGCTTATCGCCAGCCGAAATCATCCGCCCCTGCGCGCGGTCGTCGCTGGCCAAATCAATCAACTTATCTGCCATCTTGACCCAAGTGGCGCGAAAGGCAGCAGTGCCTTCGGCATCGGGGGCGCGGGCTGCGTCCAAAAGCGGGGCGCACATTTCTTCGATTTCGCCCATGCGCGCGCCCATCTCGATTGCCAGATTGACCGAGAGGTTCCAGACATAGTTGGTTGGAAAATACTTATACATGCCCCATCCCTTAACCCAAATGCAGGGCAAGGCGCGGCAAACGCAGCGCTGATCCTCCCCTCTGAAAAGTTTTATTCAGGGTCTGAATATTTGACAAATTGTTCCTATGAATTGATAGTATTGATCTTGTAAATACCAATGGGCCTTTCATGCGTTTTAAGAACCTTGATTTGAACCTGCTTGCGGCGCTTGATGCGCTGTTTCGGCACCGCAATGTCAGCCGCGCCGCCGAGGAAATGTTCATCACCCAATCAGCGATGAGCAACGCCTTGGCGCGTCTGCGTGATTACTTTAACGACCCGCTGCTGGTTCAAATTGGACGCCGTATGGATGTTTCGCCCTTGGGTGAAACCTTGGCGGGTCAGGTGCGCGACATTCTGGTGCAGATCGAAACGGCCACCCATACCGTGCGCGATTTTGATCCCGCGCAAGCGGCGCAAAGGGTGACGATGATCGTGTCGGATTATTCGCTGTTCACGATCATCCCGCCGTTCTTGGCGGCTATGGCCCAGCGCGCGCCGCGCCTAAGCTTTGACATCCGCGCACAGCAAACATTACCGCATCTGCTGCTAGAGCGCGGTGATGCTGACCTGCTTATTGCCCCAAAGCAATTTTGCTCGGACGATCATCCAAGCGAGATTTTGTTTACCGATGACTTTTGTTGCATTGTGGACGCCGCGCGCGGGCCAGCACCCCTGTCGCGGGCAGAATTTGAAACCTGCGGTCATGTGGTGATGCAGCCGCCCAACGGGGGCGAAAGTTTTGCGGTGCGCATTTGCCGCGCTGCGGGCCTGTCCATGCGGGAAGAGGTGCGCACCTTTTCCTTTGCCTCTATGCCGCTGTTTGTGAATGGCACGCAGCGTATCGCTTTGGTGCAACGCCGTTTGGCAATGAGCTATGCCGCACATCCAAACCTGCGTATTGTCGAACCACCGATCATTTTGCCCGCTTTAGAGCAGACCTTACAATGGCGCGAACATCGCGATCGTGACCCGCTGATCGCATGGCTTCGCAGCCAGTTGCGCGCGATATGCATCTGATCCAGAAATCCAACCCTACTAAGGACGTTTTCCAAAACCCCGTGCTGCGCCAGCATGTGTAAGGCGGCTAGACCGCCTCTTCAAACTCGGCCCCAGTTTTGGCGCCTGTGATATAGGCCACCACATCCTGACCATCGGTTTCATCGCATCGCAGATTGGCGACAATTCGGCCCCGCCGAAACACGACGATGCGATCCACCAAATCGAACACTTGGCGCATGTTGTGGCTGATCAGAATCAACGGCTCGCCAGCGGCCTTTAGCGTGCGGATGATGTTTTCCACCTGCGCTGTTTCTTGCACACCCAGTGCGGCCGTGGGTTCATCCATGATAATCAGCTTTGAGGCAAAGGTTGCAGTGCGGGCGATGGCCACGCATTGGCGCTGCCCGCCTGACATGTTGCGGATGGTGTTGGACAGGTTGGGGATTTTGACTGCGGTTTTCACCAGCGCCTCTTCCGTAGCGCGGCGCATGGCGCGGCGATCTAGAATCGAAAACGGGCCAAGGTTGACCAAAATCTTCTCGCGGCCCAAAAACAGATTTGACGGCACATCCAAATCATCGGCCAAGGCCAGATTTTGAAAAACCGCCTCGATCCCTGCTTCGCGCGCATCTAGGGGGCCTGCAAAATTCACCTCGCGGCCATCAAAGATAATTTTGCCCGCTGTCGGTGCCTCTACCCCCGTAATCTGGCGCACAAAGGTTGATTTGCCCGCGCCATTGTCGCCCATAATGGCCACATGTTCGCCCGCGTGCAGGGTAAAGTTCGCGTCTGACAACGCCTGAACCCCGCCGTAATGTTTGGTCAGACCTTGGGTTTGCAGAACAATCTTTTCCATCAGCCGCGTCCCCGCTTGTTTTGGCGCCATTGATCCAGCACCACCGCGCCGACAATGATCGCGCCTTTGACCATTTCTTGATAATAGGCATCGAGTTTCAAAAACGTGAAACCCGAAATAATCACCCCAAAGATCAGCGCACCAATCACGGTGCCAATGATCGACCCGCGCCCGCCTTGCAAAGACACGCCGCCAATCACCGCCATGGCGATGGCGTCCAGTTCATACATCACGCCCATGCCCGCCTGCGCGGTGAGGTTCTTGGACGATAGAACCACCGCTGCAAAGGCCGCCAGCATTCCTGCAATGGTGTAAACCAGCACTTTGTGACCCGTCACATTGATGCCCGCCATGCGCGCGGCCTGTTCGTTTGACCCAATCGCGTAGCAATGTTTGCCGTATTTTGTATAGGTCATAATCAGGTGAAACAGCAGCGCGAGGCCAATGAAGATGAACACAGGGATCAGGCCTTGGCCGATGCTGGCATAGCCTTCGGTAGGAAAGGAAATCGGGTTGCCCTTTGACCACCATTTGGCCATGCCCCGCGCCGTTACCATCATGCCCAGCGTGGCGATAAAGGGGGGAATGCGGGTATAGGCAATCAGCGCGCCGTTGATCAGCCCCGCCGCCAGCCCCATGGCCAGCCCCACCAATACGGGCACGATCACGGGCAAATCCATGAATTCTGGCCCAAAAATGGCCTTTGGGTTGGGGTTGCCGTTCACCATGGCCACTTGGGCAAAGCTCATCGCGACCATCGCCGTGGCCCCCACAATCGAGCCAGATGACAGATCAATCCCGCCTGTGATGATCACTTGGGTCACGCCCAGCGAAATGATGCCCACAATAGACACTTGCAAAATGATAATCTGCAACCGCTGCTCATTAAACAGCGTGTCCACATTGTCGCGGGTGTTGAACAAAAAGCTGTCGCCCAAAAACACGCGGCCCAAAATTTCAAACGCGGCAACAATCAGCACCAGCGCGGTAAAGACATTCCATTCAGGTGCGCGGGTGCGCTTGGCTGGATCGTATGCCAACCCGCCGATCCCATGTGAAGATTTGGCCATAGCCCCCCCTTTGCCCCTGCGGGCGTGTAAAAATGCAGTAATGGTGGCGCATTCCTGCGCCACCACCCTTATCCCATAGGGAGGGATTAATTTTTGGCCAAATAGTTGGCCAGATTTGCTGGGGTCACCAATTCAAATGGCACGTAGACCTTTTGTTCAACAGCTTCGCCAGCTGCCAGTTTCACGGCTGCGTCCAATGCGCCGCCGCCTTGGGCTGCTGCGTTTTGGAACACGGTGATGTCCAATTCGCCCGCCTGCATCGAGGCCAGCGCGTCTTGGGTGGCATCAACGCCGCTGATGATGACCGAAGCCATATCAATGTTTGCAGCCTTCATCGCCTGAATAGCGCCCAAGGCCATTTCGTCATTGTTGGCAAGCAGGCCGTCAAATGCCGCTCCAGTCGAAAGCCAGTTGGTCATCAGGTTCTGTGCTTCATCACGCTGCCAGTTTGCTGTTTGCTGGTCGATCACGTTCACTTTAACGGCGCATTTGCCAGCGTCGATCACGTCAGTATAGTTTTGCGTGCGCTGAACGGCGGCTTGGTTTGAAAGTTCGCCCTGCATCACGTAAACGCTAACCTCGGTTTTGCCCGCAGCGGCCCACTGGTTGCACTGCTCGATAAAGCCTTGGCTGGACGATTCAACCTCGTTCGAGGCGACGAATGCCTGATTGTCGGGCAGGGTATCCACGTTGATGGGCTGGCGGTTCACGTACACCACCGGGATATTTGCGGCAGCGGCGGCATCCGAAATCGCTTGGGTGGCCGATGTGTCAACCGCGTTAACGATAATGGCCGACACGCCCGAAGCGATAAAGTTGTTGATCTGGTCCAGCTGCTTGGCCACATCGTTTTGCGAATCTTCAATCTGAACGGTTAGGCCAGCAGCATCGGCTTGCGCCTGAATGCCGTTGCGCAGAACAGTCAGAAAGTTGTCGTCAAAGCGTGCCATCGACACGGCAATACCATCGGCCATAGCCGTGGTGGCCATCAGGCTGGCAAAGCCTGCAATCATAAGGGTCTTTTTCATAGTTTCTCTCCCATAGTGGATGCCGGCACATCCGTTTCTTGCCGGAGAGGCCATTTTTTCCAAACGGCCCCGATTCAGCGCGCGTCAGGCAAGGCCCGCCGCGATGAAATCCATTGAGGCCCGCAAATCTTGCACGGGTGTGGTGCTGGCATGGGTTTGCGGGGCAAAGGCCTCGTAACTGATTGGGCCAGACCAGCCCGCATCTTGCAGCGCCTTAATCTGGGCGATGTTGCCCAAGCGGTCGCTGCCATCCACCAAAATGCGGTGCGCATCGGTCATTTGCGCAAGGGTAACAATTGGGTCAGTCACCCCAGAAATATGAACGATTCCCGTATGTTCTGGGAAAAACGCCCCCCCATGTGCCAAGGCGTGGTGAAAGGTGTCATGCACCAGTTTAAAGCGGCCCTTTGCGCCCAAGGCTTCGATGGCTGCGACCGCTTCGGATTTGTAGCGCAGCGCGCAAATCTCGAAGCCCAAAGGTTCGACCATGCCAATCAGGCCATGATCTTCTAGCAAGGGTTTCAGTGCGGAAAGGGCGGTAAGTAAGGCGGCGCAGCGCTCCTCTTCGCCCATAACAAGATTGTCGT
>JAIXVS010000100.1 GCA_027482795.1 Rhodobacter sp. | reverse complement strand
TAGCCGCACATCCGCGCCGCCGCCAAGGTCAGCATGGGGCGCAGGCGCTTGCCACCTGCGTCAACCAAATGCGCCGTCACTTCTGGGATGCGCGGCGCGTATTGCGAGGCCATCCGCGCGCGGATCATCACGTTGACCGCGTCCATATCGCCCGCCAAAAAGCTGGCCAATCTGTCATGTGGTTTTTGGGCGGCGGTCTGCATATGGTTCACGGCTTTCCTCATCTGTGGACGAAGGCGGGCAGGGCGGGTAGATTGGGTGGATGAAGCTTTTGCTCTCTACCACCGACCCCACCGCGATTCCCTTCGCGCAAGTCCTGCTTGACGGCGAGGGTATAGACAGCTTTGCGCTGGACGTCCACATGCACGCGTTGCAAGGTGCGATGGGCTTTTTGCCGCGCCGCCTGATGGTGCATCCGCGCGATCACTTTCGCGCCCGCGCCGTGCTGGTGGACAATGGCTTTGCCGAGGTGGATTTGGAACCGTGATGCAGCTTTCGCATGATGCCTTTTTGTGTGGAAGGTTGCATTTGTGGCAGCCCGTGGCGGGCTACCGCGCGGCGACCGATGCTGTGCTGCTGGCGGCCGCATGCCCTGCCGAGGGTGGGCAATCGGTGCTGGATTTGGGCTGCGGTGTGGGGGCGGCCAGCCTGTGTTTGGCGGCGCGTGTGCCAAACCTGAACCTGTTTGGGCTAGAGGTGCAGGCCGAATACGCAGCCCTTGCCCGCCGTAACGCCACTGAGAATGGCTTTGCCATGCAGGTTGAAACGGGCGATTTGGCGGCGATGCCGCGCCCCCTGCGCCGCGATTTCGATCATGTCATTGCCAACCCGCCCTATTACCCCAAAGGCGGCACGCCCAGCCCTGATACAGGCCGCGCCACTGCCTTGCAGGTGGGTGATGCGCCGCTGGGCGATTGGGTGCAGGCCGCTGCGCGCCGCCTTGCGCCGCGCGGTTGGCTGACGCTGATCTGCGGCGCAGATGGCCTGCCCGAGGTCCTGGCGGCGATGGGCGACAAGCTGGGGTCAGCCGCCGTGCTGCCGCTGACCGCGCGGCAGGGCCGCCCCGCGCTGCGCATTATCCTGCGTGCGCGCAAAACGGGCAAAGGGGCGTTTCGCCTGCTTGCCCCCTTTGTCATTCACGCGGGCGATGCGCATGACGGCGACCGCGAAAGCTATACCGCCGCCGCAAATGCCGTTTTGCGCGGCGGGATCAGCCTTTCTGCGGCATTTGAGTAAAATTTTCACTGGGCGATTGTGAAGAATTGATGACAGAATCGAAAAACTGTGGTGCACTGGCCTTACGGCCTTTTAACCTAGGAGGTTTGAATGACTGTTGCTTCCCACATCGTTGAATTGAAAAGAAAGCACGAGCATCTGTCAGATGCGGTGGAACGCGCGCAGCGCAGCCCTGCGGTGGATGCGTTGGAAATCGCTGAAATGAAAAAGCAAAAATTAAAGCTGAAGGAAGAAATCAGCAGGCTGGCGCAGCACTAACCGCCTGATGGTTTCGCGGCGCTGGCTGCCAGCGCCGCCCCTGCCGTGATTAGCAGCGCAGCCAAGGCCAGCGCGGGCGTGGCTGTGCTGATGCCAGCCGCAACCAAGGCTAGGGTAGATAGCAAAGGCGCGGCATAGCTGGCCGCGCCCAAAAACTGGATGTCGCCGCGTTTCATGCCGATATCCCAAGTGAAAAACGCAATGCCAACTGGGCCAAGGCCCAAGGCAACCACGCTGGCCCAGCCCAGCGCACCCACGGGCCACTGGGTTTGTTCAAACCCTAAATGCGCCAGCGCCGACAAAACCGCTGTGGCTGCGCAATAGACAGTTACGGCTTCGGTTGGCACCTCGCGCACAAAGGCCGAAGCCACGGAATAGCTGCTCCAGACCAGCGCGCATAGAAAGGCCAGCGCCAATGCTGCCAGTGGCGCGCCAGTGCTGCCCGCCTGCAACACAATCAACGCCGCGCCAATCAATCCCAGTGCTGCGCCAACAATGGGTCGCACCGCCAGCCGCGCGCCTGGTAGCAGCCCCGACATAAGCACAATCAGAAGCGGCCAAAGATAGGCGATCAGCCCCGTGCTGGCATCAGGCCCCAGCCGAAAGGCGGTGAAATACAAAAAATGATAGCCAAACAGCCCCGCTGTGCCCAAGATATAAACCCGCACTGGCACGCCGCGCAGCACGGCAAAGCCGCGCCGCGCTGTCCAAACAAGCCCCACCAGCGCGCCAATGCCAAAGGTCATCGCGTTCAATTGGAGGGGCGGCACGGGGCTTGCGAAAATGGTCAGCAGCGCCAGCAACGACCACAAAAGAATGGCCGAAAACCCGATGAATGTGGCGCGGTGCGTGTTCATGCTGCTTTGTGACAAAGGGCCAGTCCAATGACCAGCCCCTTGCTTTCATACTGCTAAAAATACCTAAAATCCGCTAGACCACGAACTGCCCGCCATTGGCCGACAGGGTCGATCCCGTGATAAAGCCCGCATCATCCGATGCCAAAAACACCACCGCGCGGGCAATTTCCGAAGGCTCGCCCAAACGGCCCACAGGGATTTGCGGCAAGATGCGTTCGTTCAGCACCTTTTCATCAATCGCCTTGACCATTTCAGTGGCGATATAGCCCGGACAAATGGCGTTTACCGTGATGCCAGCGCGCGCGCCTTCAGCGGCCAGCGCCTTGGTAAAGCCCAAATCGCCCGATTTCGCCGCAGAATAATTCACCTGCCCCGCCTGCCCCTTTTGCCCATTGATCGAGGATATGTTGATGATCCGCCCAAATTTGCGATCCCGCATCCCCGTCCAGACAGGGTGGGTCATGTTGAAAAGGCCAGATAGGTTGACGTCGATCACTTCTTTCCACTGGGCAGGGGTCATTTTGTGGAACATCGCATCGCGGGTGATGCCTGCGTTATTGACCAGCACGGCAATGGGGCCCACCTCGGCCTCAACTTGGGCCACACCTGCGGCGCAAGCATCATAATCGGCGACCGACCACTTGAAGGTTTTGATCCCTGTCTCGGCGGTAAAGGCGGCTGCGGCCTCGTCATTGCCTGCATAGTTTGCCGCCACGGTGTAACCAGCCGCTTTTAGCGCCACCGACACCGCCGCGCCAATCCCGCGCGAGCCCCCCGTTACCAAAGCCACTTTTGACATTCTGCCCTCCCAGACATTGATTTGAAACCTTGTTACCGAAAAGCAAAACCCAGCGCAACATTGTTGCGCTGGGTTTTTCAAATTTGTTTTTATCTGTCGAATGCGCGCGCAGCCGTCGCCGCGCTGCGCAATATGTTAGGCGCGCTCTAGGCACATGGCCACACCCATGCCGCCGCCGATGCACAGCGTTGCCAAGCCCTTTTTGCCGCCGGAGCGGGCCATTTCAAACAGCAGCGTGTTCAAAATTCGTGCGCCCGATGCGCCGATAGGGTGGCCGATGGCAATCGCGCCGCCGTTCACGTTCACGCGGGCAGGGTCCCAGCCCATGTCTTTGTTCACAGCGCAGGCTTGGGCGGCAAAGGCCTCGTTCGCTTCGACCAAATCCAGATCGGCGGCGCTCCAGCCTGCCTTTTCCAGCGCCTTGCGGCTGGCATGGATCGGCCCCACCCCCATGATTGCAGGATCAAGGCCCGCAGTGGCATAGCTGGCAATCCGCGCCAAGGGAGTTAGCCCGCGCTTTGCAGCCTCGGCTTCGGACATCAGCAAAACACCCGCAGCCCCATCGTTCAGACCGCTGGCATTGCCCGCGGTTACGCTGCCCTCTTTGGTGAAAGCAGGGCGCAGCTTTTGCATCGATTCCAGCGTGGCCCCGTGGCGAATGTATTCGTCTGCATCCACCACGACATCGCCCTTACGGGTTTTGATGGTAAAGGGAATAATTTCATCGGCAAACTTGCCCGCTTTTTGCGCAGCTTCCGCCTTAAGCTGGCTTTGCAGGGCAAATTCATCCTGCATCTCGCGCGAGATGTGCCATTGGTTTGCCACGTTTTCGGCAGTGATGCCCATGTGGTATCCGTTAAAGGCATCCCACAACCCATCGCGGATCATGCTGTCGATAAAGTTCAGATCGCCCATTTTCTGCCCCGCGCGCAGATGCGCAACATGGGGGGAAAGGGACATATTTTCTTGGCCGCCCGCCATGACAATGCCCGCATCGCCAAGCTGCACATGCATCGCCCCCAGCGCCACGGCGCGCAGGCCCGACCCGCAGACTTGGTTGATCGACCACGCGCTTGCCTCGCGGGCAAGGCCAGCCTTGATATGCGCTTGGCGGGCGGGGTTTTGGCCCTGACCTGCGGTCAGCACTTGGCCCAAAATGGTTTCGGACACTTCGGCAGGATCAATTCCCGCGCGGGCAATCACACCCGCAATCATCGCCGCGCCCAGATCATGCGCAGGGGTTGCCGCGAAGGCCCCGTTAAAGC
>JAIXVS010000046.1 GCA_027482795.1 Rhodobacter sp. | reverse complement strand
GCGCAAGTATAGTCTGCACCCGCAGAAGCAGCAAGGCTAGGGTTTTCAAGGACAATCGGGCCGCCAATGATAAGGGGTGGCAGCTTTTTGCGCATCGTGCGCATGGTTTTGATCAAAACAGCCGCAGAGTGCAAACGCGTCTCGGTCGCGACCGAAATAAGGATACCGTCAAAGTTTCGTTGATCTAAAAGATGGGTCAACTCGCGCTGCGTGGCCCCCATGCGCAAGCAAACCGAAATGCCAAGGCGGCGCAATTGGCCCATAACGACCATAGGGCCAAGGGTGTGCTGCTCGCCCTCGGGCACCAACAGCAGCACCGCGCCAAGGCTGTGGCTGTCGGCCTGATCGGCTGTCCAAGCGGCGCCAATCTCGCGCACAAGGCTTTGCAAGCGCGCTGTGGCAATTGACACATCTAGCCAAGACAGTTGATCATCCAGCCAATCATCGCCCATGCGCCGCGCCGCTTCGGGAATGTAGATATCGGCCAACATGGCATAGCTAATGCGTGTTTTGCGAAAATGGGTCAGCAGCGCGTCAAAGGCACGCTCGGTGCCCGAAAGGGCGGCGGTCACAAAACTTTCGACAATCTCTTCGCGCACAGGGCCTTTTTGCACAGCGGACTTTTGCGCCGAACGTTCTGCAAGCAGCGAGACGACGACCGAGGCAAATCCGCTAACTACCGTGGCGCTATACCCATCGGGCGCGCCGCTGCTTTGGTAATCAAACTGAGTCGTCCGGTCTTCCATGCGACTTGCCTTTAACGGGAACCGGCTGGTTCGATTGCGCAGCAATGACTTAGGCAGGATTGGTTGACACTTTACAATTGCGCCGATGCAAACCGAAGCTGTGGCGGCGCAAGCCCCAGACAATCTCTTACGCTAAAGTGTCAAGCAAAGCGATGAAAATGTCAAAGCAAATTGACAGTGGCGCACGCCTCGCACGAAGATTTTAGATTAAATAATTGATTTGTAACATTATTTTTCAGGAACGTCCCTGCGACTATTGCATTTCTTCCGTGACCCTTACGCAAAGTGTCAATGCATAAAGTGTAAGTTTCGGTTGACATTCCTGCGCCCAAGTTTAGGGTCAGCTTAATGGGCATATCTGCTTTGCCCAATTTTTAGGCCCGAAGAAAGGCAAGCGATGCGCAAAACGATGGACGACATTGGCGCAGGCGATGGGGCGGCTTTGGCAACCCGTGTTGGGCTGTATACCCCCGAACAGCGCGCGCGCCGTGATGCCAGTGTTTGGACGCTGGTGCAGGGCATTTTGGCCCCGCTGCAATTTCTGGCCTTTGCGATTTCGCTGGTTTTGGTGCTGCGCTATCTTGCCAGTGGGGATGGCTATTTCGCTGCCACTTTGTCGATTTTGATTAAAACAGCGCTGCTGCTGACCATTATGGTGACGGGCGCGATTTGGGAAAAAGTTGTTTTCGGCCAATATCTTTTGGCCCCTGCGTTTTTCTGGGAAGATGTCGTCAGCTTTGTCGTCATCGCGCTGCATCTGGCCTATGTCGCCGCCCTGATGACGGGCGCGCTGGGGGCAACGGGGCAAATGTGGCTCGCACTGGCGGCCTATGCCACCTACGCCGTCAACGCCGCACAATTCATTTTGAAACTGCGCCGCGCGCGCCTGCAAAGCCGGGGGATGGCATGAAGGATTTGCCTGAAATCGGCTGTAGCAATACGCCTGTTCTGAAACAGCGCGGCCAGCGCGAGGTGTTTTGCGGGCTGACGGGAATCATCTGGCTGCACCGCAAAATGCAGGATGCGTTTTTTCTGGTGGTGGGCAGCCGCACCTGCGCGCATTTGCTGCAATCGGCGGCGGGGGTGATGATTTTCGCCCAGCCCCGCTTTGGCACCGCCATTCTGGAAGAAAAGGATTTGGCTGGGCTGGCCGATTCGCAAACCGAGATTGACCGCGAGGTTGCCCGCCTTCTGGCCCGCCGCCCCGATATCAAGCAGCTGTTCCTTGTGGGGTCGTGCCCCAGCGAAGTGATCAAACTGGATTTGGCCAAGGCGGCGCAGCGCCTGTCGGCGCAGTTTGCCCCCCATGTGCGGGTGCTGAATTATTCAGGATCGGGGATTGAAACCACCTTTACCCAAGGCGAGGATGGCTGTCTGGCCGCCATGGTTCCTGTGCTGCCCGCCACACAAGACGCGGGTCTTGTTCTGGTTGGCGCGCTGCCTGATGTCGTGGAAGATCAGGCTTTGGCGCTGCTGGCGGATATGGGCATTGAAAATGTCACCTGCCTGCCTGCACGGCGCGCAGGGGAAATGCCAGCCGTGGGGCCGAATACCTGTTTTGCGTTGGTGCAGCCGTTCTTGGGCGATACGCTGGACGCGCTGCAAAAGCGCGGCGCGCGCCATATCCCTGCGCCCTTCCCGTTTGGGGCCGAAGGCACAACGCTTTGGCTGCGCGCTGTGGCCGATGTTTATGGTGTGTCAGACGAGGTGTTCGCCCGCGTTACCGCAGCACCGCGCGCCCGCGCTGAAAAGGCGATTGCGGCAGCGACCGAGACGCTTGGCGGCAAATCGGTGTTCTTTTTCCCCGACAGCCAGCTGGAAATTCCCCTCGCGCGCTTTCTGACGCGCGAATGCGGCATGACGGCTATCGAAGTTGGTACGCCCTATCTGCACCGCGATCTGATGGCGTCAGAACTGGCGCTGTTGGCGCAGGGGCCTGTCATTTCCGAAGGCCAAGATGTTGATCTGCAACTTGACCGCGCCCGCGCAGCCCGCGCTGACCTAACCGTCTGCGGCCTCGGCCTTGCCAACCCGCTCGAGGCCGAAGGGCTGGCGACCAAATGGGCGATTGAACTGGTCTTTACGCCTGTGCATTTTTACGAACAGGCGGGCGATTTGGCGGGGCTGTTTGCGCGGCCCTTGCGCCGCCGCGCGTTGCTGGCTCCGCTGGCCCCAGTTGTGGAGGCCGCCGAATGAAACTGTCACTTTGGACATATGAAGGCCCGCCCCATGTGGGGGCGATGCGTGTGGCAACGGCGATGAAGGGGCTGCATTACGTGCTGCACGCGCCGCAGGGCGATACCTATGCTGACCTGTTGTTCACAATGATCGAACGGCGCGATCACCGTCCGCCTGTCAGCTATACCACCTTTCAGGCGCGCGATTTGGGGGCGGATACGGCCACCTTGTTCAAAACCACCGCGCAAGATGCTGTGGCGCGCTTTGCGCCGCAGGCGATCATCGTGGGCGCGTCTTGCACGGCGGAACTCATTCAAGATGATCCAGGCGGGCTTGCTGCCACGCTTGGCCTGAATATCCCCGTTATCCCGTTGGATTTGCCCAGCTATCAGCGCAAAGAAGGCTTTGGCACCGACGAGACGTTCTTGCAAATCGTGCGCCATTTGGCCAAGCCCTGCGCGCGCAGCGAAGCCATTACCGCCAACCTAATCGGCCCCACCGCGCTGGGGTTCCGCCACCGCGACGATATTACCGAGGTGACGCGTCTGCTGGCCGATATGGGAATTGGCGTGAATGTGGTGGCCCCAATGGGCGCAACGCCTTCGGACATTACCCGCATGGGGGCTGCGCATTTCAACGTGCTGATGTATCCCGAACATGCCGAATCTGCGGCGCGCTGGATGCAGCAAAACCTTGGCCAGCCTTATACCAAATGCGTGCCCATCGGCGTGGGGGCGACGCGCGATTTTCTGGCCGAAGTGGCAGGAATAACAGGCCTGCCCGTGCGCGCGGACACCTCGCGCTTGCGCCTGCCATGGTGGACGCGCAGCGTTGACAGCACTTACCTGACGGGCAAGCGCGTGTTTGTGTTTGGCGATGGCACCCATGTGGCCGCCGCCGTGCGTATTGCCCGCGAAGAGATGGGTTTCACCGTGGCGGGCATCGGCTGCTATAACCGCGAAATGGCCCGCCCCATCCGCGCGCTGGCGCAATCTTTGGGCCTAGAGGCGGTGATTTCCGACGATTATCTGGATGTGGAAGAGGCCATTGCCGCCCTGCAACCCGAACTGATTTTGGGCACGCAGATGGAACGCCATATTGGCAAACGCCTGGGCATTCCCTGCGCGGTTATTTCCGCCCCCGTGCATGTGCAAGATTTCCCTGCCCGCTATGCCCCGCAAATGGGCTGGGAAGGCGCGAATGTGATCTTTGACACGTGGGTGCATCCCCTTGTCATGGGTCTGGAAGACCATCTTTTGCACATGTTCCGCGATGATTTCGAATTCCATGATGCGGCGGGCGCGTCGCACCACGGCGGGCAGCATTCCGAACGCGCGCCCGAACCCGAAACGCTGGTTCAGGCCATGCCAGCGGGCAATGACAGCAATGTCATCTGGCTGGCCCCTGCGGAAAAAGAACTGAAGAAAATCCCCTTCTTTGTGCGCGGCAAAGCGCGCCGCAATACGGAAAGCTACGCCGCCGAACGCGGAATTGCCGCGATTTCGGTTGAAACCCTGTACGAGGCAAAGGCCCATTATGCGCGCGGATAAGCCCCTGATCCCAGCCTATAATGTGGTGATTGTCACATTAGACAGTCACGCCGCAGGCCCTGCCGCGCGTATCGCGCCCCGTTTGGCTGCCGATTTTCCAGGTCTGACCGTTTCGGTTCACGCCAGCGCCGAATGGGCGGGCGATCCTGCCGCGCTGGCGGCCACCAAGGCCGCGCTGGCCGAGGCGGATATGGTGATCGCCAACCTAATTTTCATCGAAGAACATATCACCGCCATCCTGCCCGATCTGACCGCCGCGCGTACCCGCGCCGATGCGTTTGTGGGGCTGATTGCGGATAAGGCCATCGTTTCGCTGACAAAAATGGGCGATCTGGATATGTCGCGCCCTGCCAGCGCCACGATGTCGCTGTTGAAAAAGCTAAAGCCAACGGCCAAGAAATCCACCAATTCAGGCCAGCGGCAAATGTCGATGCTGCGCCGCCTGCCCAAGATTTTGCGCTTTATCCCCGGCAAGGCGCAGGATTTGCGGGCGTGGTTTTTGTCTATGCAATATTGGCTGGGCGGGTCTGACGACAATATTGAAGAGATGGTGCGGTTTTTGGTATCGCGCTATGCCTCCAAGGCTGATTGGCGGCAGGCAAAGGCAAAGCCGCCTGTGGAATACCCCGAACTCGGGCTATACC
This sequence comes from Rhodobacter sp., assembly GCA_027482795.1. Taxonomy (GTDB): domain Bacteria; phylum Pseudomonadota; class Alphaproteobacteria; order Rhodobacterales; family Rhodobacteraceae; genus Cypionkella. The sequence continues at coordinate 10,402 of JAIXVS010000046.1, read as the reverse complement.
ACCCTGACCTGCCTGCGCGCATCACCACCAACCCCGCCGATCTGCCGCGCTCCAAGGATGCTGTGGCCACTGTTGGCCTGCTGCTGCTGCGCAGTTATATCCTGTCGGGCGATACCGCGCATTATGATGCAGTCATTCGCAAGTTTGAGGCGGAAGGCATCGCCGTTGTGCCCGCCTTTGCATCGGGCCTAGATGGCCGCCCTGCGATTGAGGCCTATTGCCAATCAGGCGGCGTGGCATCGGTGGATGCGCTGGTTTCGCTGACAGGGTTTTCGCTGGTTGGCGGGCCTGCCTATAATGACAGCGAGGCCGCTGCAAAGGTGCTGGCCGCGCTGGACGTGCCCTATATAGCGGCGCATCCGCTGGAATTTCAAACGCTGGGCCAATGGGCCGAAACGGCGGGCGGTTTGGGGCCGATTGAAACCACCATGCTGGTGGCCCTGCCCGAACTTGATGGCGCGACCAACCCCACGGTTTTTGCTGGCCGCCACGGCGCGGCAGGCTGCAAGGGCTGCGCGCATCGCTGCACCCCTTCGGCCGAGGCAAAGGCGATGTCACCCTGCCATGAGCGGGTGGCGGCACTGGCCGAGAAAACCCTGCGCCTTGCCAAACTGCGTCGCTCCAACGCGGCAAATCGGCGCGTGGCGATTGTGCTTTACGGCTTTCCGCCGAATGCGGGGGCGGTGGGCACGGCGGCCTATCTGTCGGTTTTTGAAAGCCTTTACAACACCTTGCACGCCATGGCGGCAGATGGTTACGCCTTGACACCACCCGCCAGCGTGGACGCGCTGCGGGACGCGGTACTGGGCGGCACCGCCGCGCGCTATGGCCAAGCGGCAAATGTCGCCGCCCATGTTCCCGCCGATAGTATGGTGGCACACACCCCGTGGCTGGCCGAAATTGAAGCGGTTTGGGGCCCAGCGCCAGGCCGTGCGCAATCGGACGGGCGCGGCGTGTTCGTGCTGGGGGCCGAATTTGGCAATGTGTTCGTCGGCATTCAGCCCGTGTTTGGATACGAGGGCGACCCGATGCGCCTGCTGTTTGAGCGCGGCTTTGCCCCCACCCACGCCTTTGCCGCCTTTTATCGCTGGATCAAAACGGGTTTCGCCGCCGATGCGATTTTGCATTTTGGGATGCATGGCGCGCTGGAATTTATGCCTGGCAAGCAGGCGGGCGCGTCTGGCGCGTGTTGGCCTGACCGCCTGATTGGCGGGATGCCGAACATCTACCTTTACGCCGCCAATAACCCATCTGAGGCCAGCCTTGCGAAACGGCGCAGCAATGCGATTACCGTCACGCATCTAACGCCGCCCTTGGCGCAGGCGGGGCTGTATAAGGGGCTACTGGATTTGAAAGACAGCCTATCGCGGTACCGCGCGATGGAGGCGGGCGCGCAGGGGCGCGATGATTTGGCCCTGCTGATTGCCGAGCAGGCCGCAGCCGTGGATATGGATGGCAGCGCGCCTGAAAAACTGTGGCTGACCCTGATCGAGGCCGAAGGCAGCCTGATCCCCGAAGGGATGCATGTTTTGGGCCGCGCGATGTCAGATGCCCAGCGCGCCGCGTATTTGGATTTGCTGCCCGCAATGGATAAAGCCGAGCGCGCCCGCATTGATGCGCTGCTGGCAAAGGATGCCGAAATCCCAGCCCTGCTGCGCGCGCTGTCGGGGCGTTTCACCCCGCCCGTGGCTGGCGGTGATCTGATCCGCAGCCCGCAGATTTTGCCCACGGGGCGCAATATTCATGCGTTCGATCCGTTCCGTATGCCCACCGAATTTGCCCTGCGCGATGGCGCGGCGCAGGCGCAGGTGCTGCTGGACACGCACCCGCGCCTGCCCCGTTCGGTGGCGCTGGTTCTGTGGGGCAGTGACAATATCAAAACCGATGGCGGGCCAATTGCGCAGGCCTTGGCCCTGATGGGCGCGCGCCCGCGCTTTGATGCCTATGGCCGCCTGTGCGGGGCGGATCTTATCCCGCTGTCCCAACTGGGCCGCCCGCGCATAGACGTGCTGATGACCCTGTCGGGCATTTTCCGCGATTTGCTGCCCCTGCAAACCAAAATGCTGGCCGAAGCTGCGTGGAAATGCGCCACGGCGGAAGATGAGCCTTTATCGCAAAACTTCATCCGCGCCCATGCGCTGGCCTATATGGATGCGCAGGGCGTGGATATGGAAACGGCCGCGTTGCGCGTGTTTTCCAATGCCGAAGGGGCCTATGGATCGAACGTCAACCAGATGGTTGATAGTTCTGCCTTTGGCGCCGAGGATGAGTTGGCCGATGCCTATGAGGCGCGCAAGTCTTTCGCCTATGGCCGTTCTGGCCAGCCCGTGCGGCAGGCCGCGATGCTGCAAGCGGCGCTAAAGGACGTGGATCTGGCCTATCAAAACCTTGAATCGGTGGAGCTGGGTGTCACATCCGTTGACCATTATTTCGACACTTTGGGCGGCATTGCCCGCGCGGTGAAGCGCCAGCGCGGGGTGGATACGCCTGTCTATATCTCGGATCAAACACGCGGCGCGGGCAAAGTGCGCAAATTGTCCGATCAAATCGCGCTGGAATCGCGCGCGCGCACTTTGAACCCCAAGTTTTACGAGGCGCTGCTATCGCACGGGGCCGAGGGCGTGCGCCAGATTGAAAGCCATGTCACCAACACAATGGGCTGGTCGGCCACCACGCAGGCTGTGGAGCCTTGGGTGTATCAGCGCATATCAGAAACCTTTGTGCTGGACGATGCGATGCGCGCACGCCTGTCCAGCCTGAACCCTGCTGCATCGGCCCGCATGGCGAACCGCCTGATTGAGGCTTCTGAGCGCGCCTATTGGGCACCTGATGCCGCCACACTCGCCGCGCTGCAATCGGCGGCGGATGAATTGGAAGATCGTTTGGAAGGGGTGGCAGCAGAATGACCCTATTTTTGCGCCCCGCACCCAGCCGCACTGCCGTTGCCTTCGGCGAAGGTATTTTTACCAAAATGAAAGGGGCCATATCATGAGCCTTGATAACGTTCCAAATCTGCGTGGACTTGATGGCGAGGGTTCGGTGCAGGTGCATCAAGACGACGCCGCCCGTATCGAAGGGGCCAAGGTGTTTTCTATTTATGGCAAAGGCGGGATTGGCAAATCGACCACATCCTCGAACCTATCTGCTGCCTTTTCGATGATGGGCAAGCGGGTGTTGCAGATTGGCTGCGATCCCAAGCATGACAGCACCTTTACCTTGACCGGGCGTTTGCAGCCTACGGTGATCGACATTTTGAAAGAGGTGGATTTTCACGCCGAAGAACTGCGCGCCGAGGATTATGTGGCGATCGGCTTTAACGGGGTGCGCTGTGTCGAGGCGGGCGGCCCGCCCGCGGGCACGGGCTGCGGCGGTTATGTCGTGGGCCAAACGGTGAAACTGCTGAAACAGCATCACCTGCTGGAAGACACCGATGTGGTGATTTTCGACGTGCTGGGCGATGTGGTTTGCGGTGGGTTTGCCGCCCCGTTGCAGCACGCCGACCGCGCGGTGATTGTGACGGCGAATGACTTTGACAGCATCTATGCGATGAACCGCATCATCGCCGCCGTTCAGGCCAAATCGGGCAATTACAAGGTGCGGCTGGCGGGATGTGTGGCCAACCGTTCGCGCGAGACGGACGAGGTTGACCGCTATTGCGCCAAGGTGGGCTTTAACCGCCTTGCACATATGCCCGACATCGACGCGATCCGCCGTTCGCGCCTGAAGAAAAAGACGCTGTTTGAAATGGATGACAGCGAAGACATCGTGATGGCCCGCGCCGAATATATGCGTCTGGCCGATACGCTGTGGCGGTCTGTTGCGGGCGAGGGCAGCAGCCCAGCCCCCCTGCCCGACCGCGAGATTTTTGAATTGTTGGGGTTTGATTGATGCCAAACGATTACGCCAAAACGCTGGGCCGTGTCGAAAATTACTTCGACCAGACCGCCACGCAAACGTGGGAGCGGCTGACATCAGATGCGCCTGTCTCGCGCGTGCGGCAAACGGTGCGGGCGGGGCGCGATAAGATGCGCGCGCTGATGCTGGCACAGTTGCCGCGTGATCTGCACGGCGTGCGGGTGCTGGATGCGGGCTGCGGCGCGGGGCAGATGACAGCGGAACTGGCCGCGCGGGGTGCCGACGTGGTGGCGGTTGATATATCCCCTGCCCTGCTGCAAATCGCAGCGCGGCGCTTGCCTGCGGAACTGGCACCGCGCGTGCGGTTTGTGGCTGGCGATATGACGGATGCCAGCCTTGGCCCCTATGACTTTGCCTTGGCGATGGACAGCCTGATTTATTACACTGCTGCCGACATTGCGGGGGTTTTGGCCAAGCTGGGCAAGCCTGCGCAAAAGGTGGTGTTCACGGTGGCCCCTGCATCCCCATTGCTGACGCTGGCATGGAATGCGGGGAAACTGTTCCCCAGCGCCGACCGCTCGCCCGTGATGCAGCCGCATAAATTCTCGCGCCTACAAGCGGCCTGCGGGGGGCGTTTGGCCCGCGTGGGGCGGATTTCGGCAGGCTTTTATACAAGCGATTGTCTGGAGTATCGGGCATGATCATCCGCCGCGCACATATCGCAGCACTTGGGGCCAAATGGTTGCCCTTTGCCGATGCAGGATCGACAGGGCTGCCGCTGGCGCAGTTGCTGCGTTTGGGGTTGTTTCAAGTGTCGGTTGGCATGGCGTCGGTTTTGCTGCTGGGCACGCTGAACCGCGTGATGATTGTAGAATTGTCGGTGCCTGCCACGGTCGTGGCGCTGATGATCGCGCTGCCCGTACTTTCGGCACCCTTCCGCGCGCTGCTGGGGTTCAAATCTGACAGCTATCGCAGCGCGCTAGGGTGGAAGCGTATACCCTACCTTTGGTTTGGCAGCCTGTGGCAAATGGGCGGGCTGGCGGTGATGCCGTTTGCCGTTGTCGTGCTGGGCGGGCATCAGGCGATTGGGCCCACTTGGGCGGGCGAGGTTTTGGCAGCGTTGGCCTTTATCATGGCGGGCATTGGATTGCATATGGTGCAAACGGCGGGCCTTGCACTGGCTGCCGACCGCGCGGATGAGGCGCAGCGGCCCCGCGTGGTGGCCCTTTTGTACGTGATGTTCCTGATCGGAACTGCCATTTCCGCGCTGATTATCGGCGCGCTGCTGACCGAATTTTCGGATCTGCGGTTGATCCGCGTGGTGCAGGGCGCGGCCCTGCTGACGCTGGGGCTGAATCTGGTGGCCCTGTGGAAACAAGAAAAGCTACGCCCGATGTCTGCGGCAGAACTGGCCGCCCCACGCCCCAATTTTGGCGATGCGTGGCGTGATCTGATGGCGGGCGGCACGGCGGGCAGGCTTTTGGCCGTGGTTGCGCTGGGCGCGCTGGGATTTAACATGCAAGACGTGCTGCTGGAACCTTATGGCGGGCAAGTGCTGGGCCTGTCGGTGGCGGCGACCACGGCGCTGACGGCAGTTTACGCAGGCGGCTCGCTGATTGGATTTGGCCTTGCCGCGCGCTGGATGGGGCGCGGGCAGGATGCCTTCCGCCTTGCTGGGCGCGGCGTGATGATTGGCATCGGGGCTTTTGCCGCCGTGGTGCTGGCGGGCCCAATGGGATCGGCGGCGCTGTTCTTTGCAGGCGCTGGGGCGATTGGGCTGGGATCGGGGCTGTTCTTTGTATCGACCCTGACGGCCGCAATGGCCCTGCCCGCCGAAAACGGCCATCTGGGCGGCGGGCTGGTACTGGGCGCGTGGGGGGCAGCGCAGGCGACTGCGGCGGGCCTGTCGATTGCCTTTGGCGGCAGCCTGCGCGATGCGGTTGCGCATTTGGCGGCGGGCAGCGCCCTAGATACCCCCGCCTTTGGCTACACTTTTGTCTATCACACTGAAATCGGATTACTTTTTGCCACACTTATCGTGCTGGGCCCCTTGGTTCGCACGCGCCTTTTAACGGAACAATCCACCCCAACCCAGAAGATCGGCACCCAGAAGATTGGGCTGTCCGATTTTCCAACCTAACCCACGCGGAGGAACTCACATGCTGGGAACAAACTTCTTTGGAAACTTCGATCTTGCCTCGCTTGCCATTTGGCTGTTCTGGGGCTTTTTCGCGCTGCTGGTGTATTACCTGCAAACAGAAAACATGCGCGAAGGCTATCCTTTGGAAACCGAGGATGGCAAAGCCGCGCCGAACCAAGGCCCATTTGCCCTGCCACAGGCCAAAACCTTTATCTTGCCGCATGGTCGCGGCAGCGTGACCGTGCCCAATGGTGCACGTGAGGCGCGCGAAGTGGCGCTGGGCCGCACGGCAATGTCGGAAGGCTTTCCCCATGCGCCAACGGGCAACCCAATGACCGATGGCGTTGGCCCCGCTTCTTGGGCGCCGCGCCGCGATCTGCCCGAACTGGACGGTCATGGCCATAACAAGATTATGCCGATGTCGCAGGCCGCAGGCTTTGCCATATCGGGCGGGCGCGATCCACGCGGTCTGCCCGTGCAGGCTGGCGATTTGGAAGTGGTCGGCACGATTTCTGACATGTGGGTGGACGCACCAGAACAACTGGTGCGCTATCTGGAAATCACCCTGAATTCGGGCGCGGTCAAACTGGTGCCAATGCCGATGGTCAAGGTGCAAGCCGACCGCGTGCGCATCAATTCGCTGTCGTCTGATCTGTTTGACGGCGTTCCAGCCACCAAATCGAAAACATCGGTGACCATGCTAGAGGAAGAAAAGATCAGCGCCTATTACGCGGGCGGCACGCTGTATGCGGCCGAAAAGCGCAAGCGCGGATTCTAAAACTTTCCCCGCGCGGGCCAACCCGCGCGGGGCCGACACCTTAGGAGCCTGCCATGACCAAAGACATAGAACGCGATCTGTCTGATTTCGCCACCGAGGCCCTGCCAGGCCTGCCCGAAAAACCGCCCCTTGGCGAAGAGATTTTATGGCAAGGTCGCCCCAACGCTTGGGCGCTGGCGCGCGAGGCGTATAAGATCACATGGGTGGGTGGATATTTTCTGGCCCTTGGCCTGTGGCAGGGTATCGCGGCCTTTGGCAGCAATATTGCAGGGGTTGTGGCTGTGCTGCTGCCCTATCTGGCAGTGGGCGCGCTGGCCGTTGCCATCCTTGGCCTAATGGCGTGGGTACAGGCGCGCGGCACAGTCTATACCATTACATCCGCCCGCGTGGCGATGCGGGTTGGCGCGGCGCTGACTGTCACGCTGAACCTGCCCTTTACCCAAATTGGTGCCGCACATCTGGCCCACGGCGCGGCCAAAACGGGCACGCTGGCGTTTGAAACATTAGGGGATACGCGCATTTCCTATCTGGTGCTGTGGCCCCATGCGCGGCCATGGCGCTTTGGCCGCGCCCAGCCTGCACTGCGCGCAATTCCCAATGCCGATGCCGTTGCCAAAATCTTTACCGAAGCGGCCCAATCGCGCCTTGCGGCCCCGCGCGTCGCGCGCGCGCCTGCCGCAATGCCCGCTTCTGTAGCCGCTGAATAGGAGACGATGATGACCGATTTCAGCCAATCCAAACCCCGCGATCCCGAAATGATCCCCCGCCCGCTGCTGCTGGCGATGCTGGGGCTGGTTCTGGCCACGCTGGCGCTGACCACCTTTTCGGTGGTGACAGGGCGCGAAAAGGAAGGCGTGCCGCAAGACGCCGCCATTGTGGCCGAGCGCAGCGTTATCCTGCAAGGCGGCGGCGCGCAGGCCGTGACTGTACTGGACGAAAACGGCCAATTGTTGATGGATCTGCCCCATGGCGGCTTTATCACTGTGATCCAAAACGGGCTAGAGCGCGCCCGTACTGTTGCCCGCGCTGACCAATCCAAACCTGTTCGCATAGTGGAATATGCGAATGGTCGCCTGACCGTGATCGACGATACCACAGGCTGGTCTGTGGAACTTGGCGGTTTCGGGTCTGACAACCGCGCCGCATTCGAGCGGCTGATGCAACTGCAATAAAAACAAAACTAGGGAACACAATCATGGGTCTATTTACACGAGAGGTTGAACAGGTGCCTTGCACCGTCGAAGTAAGCCACCGCTTTGAAAGCCTGCACGCGCATGTGCGGTTTGATAACGGCGCGGTGGTGCATCCTGGGGATGAAGTTTTGGTACATGGCGCGCCGATTATGGCCGCCTTTGGCGAGCTGATTATCGAAGAGCGCGCCGCCACCATCACCCGCGCAAGCTGGGTCGAACGGATGTGGACACGCGCCACAGGCGATTTCGGCTTTATGGAGCTGTGCGAATTTTCATTTTCCGAGGAGATCACGCTATGAACGCACCCGCAGGCGAACTTGCCCCGCATTTGGCCGATGATCTGGGCATTGACACCACAATGACCACGGCAATGGCCACAGAAACCACCCTGTTGAACCCGCGCTTTTACACCACCGATTTTGAAGAGCTGGACCGCGTGGATGTGTCTTCCGTGCGCGCCGATTGGGACAAGCTGATCGCGCAAATGGCGTCCGACCCCAACAAGGGCCATTTTAAGAAAAACGCAGATTGGGACCAGATCGATTGGGCGGGGATGGAACCCACCCTGCGCCGCGAATTTATCGATTTTCTGGTATCTTCCTGCACCGCCGAATTTTCGGGCTGCGTTTTGTACAAGGAAATGAAACGGCGCGGCAGCAACCCTGATATTTGCGAGTTGTTCAATTACATGGCCCGCGATGAGGCCCGCCATGCAGGGTTTATCAACGATGCCCTGCGCGAGGCGGGGGTTGCCGTGAACCTTGGCTTTTTGACCCGAGCCAAGAAATACACCTATTTCCGCCCCAAATTCATCTACTATGCCACCTATCTGTCGGAAAAGATTGGCTATGCGCGCTATATCACCATTTTCCGCCACCTAGAGGCAAACCCAGACCAGCGCTTTCACCCCATTTTCAAATGGTTCCGCGAATGGTGCAATGACGAGTTTTCGCATGGCGAGGCTTTTGCCCTGCTGATGCGCACCGATCCTAAATTGACCTCTAGCTTTGCCAACAAGTTGTGGATCCGCTTTTTCCTGACAGCGGTCTATTCCACCATGTACGTGCGCGATCACGCCCGCCCTGCCTTTCATCAGGCGTTGGGTGTGGATATCGAATGGTATGACCAAGAGGTGTTTCGCAAAACATCGGCCATCGCGCGGCAGGTCTTTCCGATTGAGATCGACATTGATCACCCCCGCTGGCTGCCAAACCTGCGGCGGATGCGCGATGCCTTTGGCCAAATGGACGCAGGCACGCGCCGTGGCGGGTTTGCGGGCTGGGCGCAGCGCATGGTGGGCGGGGCCAAGGCGGCCTATGGCTTTGCAGCGATCTATACCATCCCCGTGATCAAAACCACGCCGCCCGTAAATGTACGTCTGGAGCCAAGCTATTGAAACACAACAGCAAAACGAATGCAGGCACGGCACATGGGGGGGCGCTATGACCAGCCCCCTTTTGGCCGCGTTTGGTGTTTTGCTGGCGTGGTGGCTGTCGACGGGGCTGATCCTGTGGCGCGTGCGCGTGGCCGATAATGGCCCTGCGACAGGTCATGTTGTTTCTGTTATTGGCAGCGTTCCCCTTTTGGGCTTTGGCCTTTGGGGCGCGCACCAATCTGCCCATGATAGCACGGCGACGGGCATATACGTGGGATTTGCGGCAGCGCTGGCGCTTTGGGGCTGGATCGAGATGGCCTTTTTGTCGGGCGTTCTGACGGGTCCCAATCACGCGCCCAGCCCTGCGGGTCTGTCCCCACGCGCCCGATTTTCCCGTGCGCTGATGGCGGTGGCATGGCATGAATTGGCTTTGCTTATCGGGTTAATCGGGTTGATTTGGGCCAGTTGGGGAGGGCAAAACACCATTGCAGCGGCCACTTTTGCCTTGCTGCTGGTCGCGCGGACTTTGGCAAAAATCAACCTTTTCTTGGGCGTGCCTCACATCAATTTGCAGTTTATCCCAAGGCCCATTGCCCATATGAAAAGCCATTTTCGCACGGCGCCTGCGACGGGATTTTTTGCCATATCTATCTGCATCTTAGCTGCGATCACGGGCCTTTTGGTCCAGCGCGCATTGGACGGGGTCACAGCCGAAGAAACATTGGGCGACACCGTTTTGGCCGCCCTTGCCGCCCTTGCACTTTTGGAACATCTGTTCATGGTTCTACCTTTGCCTGATGCAAAGCTGTGGGCATGGATGCTGCCAAAATCCAAACCATCGATAAAGACACTAAAGGAATAACCCATGAACTTCGACGCCCTTTTCACTGCCCAGCTGGATGCCCTGAAAGCCGAAGGCAATTACCGCACCTATGCGGAATTGGAACGCAAGCGCGGGGCTTTTCCGCGGGCGGCCTCGCATAAGGATGGCGAGGTCAGCGATATCACGGTGTGGTGCAGCAATGATTATCTGGGCATGGGCCAGCACCCCGATGTGGTGG
>JAIXVS010000378.1 GCA_027482795.1 Rhodobacter sp. | reverse complement strand
CCGCTAGTGGCCAAAATGGCGGGCTCGGTTTCGGCTAAGCAGGAACACAAATCGGCAAAGGGCAATCGTTTTGCGTTTGTTTCCCTGTCTGATCCGACGGGATTGTATGAAGTAACCGTATTTTCCGACACTTTGGAAGCTGCGCGCGACATTTTGGAGGTGGGGCGCAATGTGGTGTTGACGGTGGAGGCGAATTTGGAGGGCGAGAGCCTGAAACTGCTGGCCCGCGCCGCGCAACCTGTTGATTCTGTTGCCAATACCGCCGAAGCCGCCGACCTGCGGGTGCATATCAATAGGCCAGAGGCCGCCGCATCGCTGGCCAGCCTTTTGGGCAACCTGTCTGGCCCTGCCAAGGCCAAGATTTTCCTGTGTGTTCAGGATGATACGGGCCGCGAGGTGGATATTCAGCTTCCGAAATCCTATCCGATTACGCCCCAGATTAAGGGCGCGATCAAGGCGATGGGCGGGGTGGTGTTGGTGGAGGAAGTTTAGGGGGACTGGCCCCCGCCGCAGCCCGACAGCGCCAGATTTTCGCATATGTTTTGTGTATGTTTTGCGTATTGCATCCGTATTGCATCCGTAACTACACGCGTAGGGCGGTGGGGGGAAGGGTGCAGGCAGGTTTTCCCCCGTCAATAATCCCACCATAGGGCCGCGCGCTCCCTCGGGCGGGCGCACCTCCAGGAGTCCTGCACCCTTTATGGCTCCGTTCCCCCTAGGCCAGTTCTAGGCACTGGCGGCACAGTGCGCCCTCCCGGGGGGAGGGAGGGCCATGCCATTGGTTTCTTGAACCAATGGCGAAACCAATGGCAAACACGGCTGCGCTGCGCGCCTTGATTCCGGGCCAAGATCCCCCCCTCAATCCCTACTCAGCGCCACCACAGGATCGAGCTTACTCGCCGCCCGTGCGGGCAAGAACCCAAACGTAATTCCAATCAGTGTCGATGATAGAAACGCCACCACCACCGAGGCGGGGGAAAAGATCAGCGGCACTTCGGGAAAGGCCCAGACGGCCAGCGTGCCGCCGCCAAGGGCCAGTGCAATGCCCAGCACCCCGCCTGTCAGCGACAGCAGCACCGATTCAATCAAAAACTGGCTGACAATATCAGACCGCCGCGCGCCGATGGCCATGCGCAGGCCAATCTCGCGCGTGCGTTCGGTGACCGATACCAGCATGATGTTCATCACCCCAATGCCGCCCACAATCAGCGAGATGACGGCGATCATCGCGACCAGCCCCGTTAGGGCGCGGGCGGTGGATGTGATGGTGCTGCGGATCGTATCGGAATTGGACAAAAAGAAATCGCGCGTGCCGTGGCGGGCCAGCATCAGCGCGTCAATGGCGGCTTCGGCATCGGCGCTGGAATAGCTATCGGCCACCTGCACGGCGATGTTGGACAAATGGCTTTGCCCCGTGAGGCGCGACATAACGGTGGTATAGGGCACCCAAACCTTCAGGCTGTCTGGCCCAAAGCTGGCCCCGCCCGCCTGCACCACGCCAATCACCCGCATGGGCACACGGCCCAAAATCAGCACTTGCCCGACAGGATCGCGCCCATCAGGAAAAAACCGCGCGCGGCTGTCGGCGTCTATCACGGCCACTTGGGCGCGGGTTTCGACATCGGCTGTGCTAAAGCCTGTGCCTGCAATCACGGCAAAATTGGTGGCGGCAAAGTAGCCTGCGCTGACCCCGTTGATTTGGGCTGTGGCGCTGACATTGCCCGATACCACCGTGGCGCTGGTATTCGCGGCGGGCGAGACGCTAACCGCAAAATCCTGCTGCGACAGGGCCAGCGCATCGCCAATGACCAGCGTGCGAATGCGGCTGGCATCGCGCGATCCAAAGCCCGTGCCTGCGCGAATGGTGATGGTGTTGCTGCCCAAACTGCTGATGTCTTGCAGCACTTTGGCCTGCGTGCCAGACCCAAGGGCGACCACTAGCACGACAGATGCGATGCCAATGATAATGCCCAGCATGGTTAGAAAACTGCGCAAAGGATGGGCGCGCATGGCCCCCAGCGCGATGCGAAACGCCTCGGCCACGCGGGCCAGAAATGCCCCTGTGCTGGCCGCGCTAGGTTGCATTTCCATACGCGGGGCGGGGGCGGATTTGGCCGCGCCGCTATCGCGCACAATACGCCCGTCTGATATTTCAATCGTGCGATTGGCCTGCGCGGCAACGCCTGGGTCGTGGGTGACCACGATAATGGTATGGCCTTTGGCGTTTAGGTCTTTGAGCAGGGCAATCAGATCGGCCCCGCTTTTGGTATCCAGCGCGCCTGTGGGTTCATCGGCAAGGATAACCTCGCCGCCGTTCATCAGCGCGCGGGCCACCGATACGCGCTGTTGCTGCCCGCCAGACAGGGCATTGGGGCGATGATCAAGGCGGTCTTGCAGCCCCAGCGCGCCCAGCAGCGCGGCGGCACGGGCGCGGCGCGTGCCCCCATCCATCCCTGCGTAAATGGCTGGGGTGGCCACATTTCCCACCGCGTCCAAATCGCCCAGCAGATGATACCGCTGAAAGATAAAGCCAAAATGCTGCCGCCGCAGCTGCGCCTGCGCATCGGGTTCAAGGCTTGCCACATCTTGCCCGCCAAAGGCATAGGTGCCACCCGTGGGGCGATCAAGGCAGCCCAAGATATTCATCAGTGTTGATTTGCCCGACCCAGACGCGCCGATAATGGCCACAAATTCGCCTGCGGCAATGTCCAAATCCACATCGCGCAGCACGGTGATGGACTGATCGCCAGCGGTAAAGCTGCGGTTTACGCCGCGCAGCGAAATCAGGGGGGCGCTGGTCATATCACATGCCTACGGGTGGTCGGCCCATGCGGCGCGCGCTGCTTTCGGCCCCACCGCCAATACCCGTGCCAATCACCACAAGGTCGCCTTCGGACACGCCGCTTAGAATCTGCACCTGCACTTTATCGTTCAGGCCCGTTTCCACAGCCCGCGCCTCTGGCTGCCCGCCCACCATCACCTGCACAGACGGCCCATCTGGCCCATCGCTGACCGCGCCCACCGGCACGCTAAGGGCATCGTCAGCCGCCTCTAGCACGATGGAAACCTGCGCTGTCATTCCGATGCGCAGCGTGCGGTCAAGGTTTGCCACCTCTAAGAGGCCATTGTAATATATGGCTTTATCTGCCGAAATCGTATCGCCTTCGGCCAATTCAGACGGGGCAGGCTCGACATCGCGCACCACGGCGTCAAAGCGCGCCTCAGGCTGGCCCAAAATGGTAAAGCTGGCCGCTTGGCCCGCGCGCACGCGCACCACGTCCGCCTCGGAAATTTCGGCCTTAACGATCATCGTGTCCAGATTGGCGATTTTCACAATTGTTGGGGCGTTTTGCGCAGCGGATAGGGTTTGCCCTTCTTCCACAACAATGGCAACCACGGTGCCGCTGATGGGTGCGGTGACGGTGGCGCGTTCCAGCGATAACTGGCTTTGCGCCACGGTCACTTCGGCCGAAGCCTTTTGCGCGGCAAGCGCGGCCAGATCGGCCTTTATCACGTCAACCTCGGCGGCGGCATTTTCCAGCGCCTCTTTGGAGACAAGTTCGGATGCGCTCAGCTGTGTTTGGCGTGCCAGCGCCGCCTCGGCCTTGCGCAGGCCTGACGATTTTGCGGTGATCTGCGCGGCAATCTGCGCCAGCGCCGCCTTGGCTTTCAGCAGATCATTTTCCTGTTCTTGCGCGTCAATTTGGGCAATCACATCGCCCGCCTGCACGTCTTGGCCCAAGGTGACGGCCAGCTTTTCCACCTGCCCAGACACCCGCGCGCCCACTGACACCAATTGCTTGGCTTCAATCGCGCCTGCGGCCAGAACTGTGACTTCGATGCGGCCGCGTTGCACTTCGGCAGTGCGGTAGGGGGTGTCCTCGCCGCTGCCCCAGACATACCAACCGATGCCGCCAACGGCGAGGAAGGTGGCGGCAATCAGCGCGATCTGGGTGCGGGTCAGTTTGGGCAAGGCGGGCATAGGGCGAACTTTCAAAAAGGCGCTAAGAGTTAAACGCCTGTGCGGCGGGGTTCCGTCGCAGCCTGCGCCAGTATGTGGCGCAAATCTTGCAAGATACAAGCGGGGCGCAGGTGTGTCTTGGCGGGTAGATAAACCCGCCAAGACCGCAGCTTAGCTAAGCGCGCGTTTCAGGTTGGGGATATTTTGCAAGATCAAAATATCCAGCAGCAGCACGCCCACCAGCACAGCGCCTACCAGCGGAAACACCACCGACAGCACTATCGTGATCGCCGCTGCGCCCTTCCACAGCGGCAATTCGGCGGGGCGCGGCGGGGCGGCAAGGCGCAGCGTGCCTGCGGGGCGGCGTTTCCACCACATCACAATGCCGCTGATGCAGGTGAACACAATCAGCGCCAGCACGACCGCGTTCAGCACGAAATTCCACAGCCCAACTTGGCCTTCGTGCAGGGCAATGCCCACGGCCATAGCGCGGCCCGCCAGCGCATAATCGGCAAAACGCACATCGGCCAAAATCTTGCCCGTGAATTGGTCGATATGCACGGTGCGGTCGATGGTGGGGCTTTGGCCGTCATAACTCATCGAGTTTTGGCCCAGCGTCCAGACCCCTGTTTCATCCGTTGGCGCGGTGATGCGAAAGCGCCCCTCTATCCCAATCGCGCGGCCAATTTGCGCCACGCTGTCCAGCGTGACAGGCGCGCCTTCGGGCAATACCTGAACACCCGTAAAGCTGCCCGATTCTGGCATTGGCGTTTGTTCCAGCGCCCAAGGCACGGATTTGTCGCCGTCGTGGTTCATGCTGGCGTGGGTGGTGTCGGACAAAGGCACATTATCCCATTTTTCGGCCGGAAAGGTTGACCAAGCCTGCACCCATTTCTCGCCCCAGATACTTGCCCAAGCCATGCCCGTAATCAGAAACAGCGCAAGGATAACCGATGTCCAAACGCCCACCACCAGATGCAAAGATTTCCACCACGCGCGGCCCTTTGCGGCCAGATTGGGGATCAGCGCCGCGCGCCAACCGTCCTTGCGCGGCCAAGACAGATAAAGCCCCGTCGCAATCAGAACCAGGCCCAGCCCCGCCGCGATTTCCAGTAGGATATCGCCCGTTTTGCCAATCATCAGGCTGCCGTGGATGGTTTCAAAGAAGATATTCCACGTATGGCCTTCGGGGGTTTGGCGCAGCACCTCGCCTGTGTAGGGGTTTAGGGCCACGACGACGGGGGTGTCTGGCCCCGAAACGGTCATCATCGTGGGCGTGCTGTCGTTATAAGGCAGGCGCAGATCGCCCACGCTGGCCCCGCCTTCCACGGCGGCAATCGCGGCGGCGGATTGATCGGCAAGGCTTAGCGCTTGCGCCTGCGGGGCGACATACAGCCTATCGCCATATTCGGGCAGATAGGTGGTCAGCAGCATCATGAAAAAGCCCGTAATCGCCAAAATCAGCAAGAACGGCACCACATAAAGCCCTGCATAAAAATGCCAGCGCCATGCAGCGAAATACAGTTTGTCTGCGCCGGATTGTGGGCCGGATTGTGCGCCAACAGGCGCGGCGGATGGCTCCGCTTTGGATAGATCGGTCATTTTGGTTTCCTTGAATGTGTGAAGGCCGCCCCTGCGTCTATGTTTGGCGGGGGGCGGTTAGAACGGATGGATCACACAGTCAGGGCAGGGGGCGCGCGGGCTTCGGGCGGGGCGGCGGCGCGCAGGCGCGGGGTAAGTTGCGCCGCGCTTTGGGGGGGCAGCACTGGGGGAAGCTCTGTCCAAACCGCTGCAATGGCTGGGCGCGGCGCGGGAAGCTGGGCAGGTAAATGGCAGGCGGGGCAATGCGCCCCCTGCGCGGGGTGATCTGCGTCCATAAGGCAGAGGTCTGGCAGCGTGCCATCGGGCATGGCATAGGCGGATAAATCCACCACATGCGCGCGCAGGGGCGGATGCGCAAAGGCCAAAAGCGCCACGCCAAGGATTAGCCCAAGGCGCAGGAAAATATCGTGAAGATGCCTATTTTTGTGCCGCATTTGCGACAGATAGCAAAAAGCAAAATGGCAAGCAACGCTATCGCTGGCACATTCGCGCGCCATGTCTTAGGGTTCCGCCGCAGGAGATTTCGGAATGTTTTTTGCCCAAACCGCAGATTGGACACAGCTTGGCCGCGCCGTTTTGGGCGAGATGACGGCCAAGTTTGCAGCCATTGGTTTGACCGAAGGCAAGCTGGCGCTGGTGATCTGCGCGCCCACCAGTTTTGGCGCGGCGGGCTTTGCCCATCGCGGCGCGGCGGGGCATTACCCTGCGGGCCTGACGGCCCCGTTCCACATGCTGCACGGGCTTGCAGCCCTTGAGGCGGGGCGCATTGCCCCCCATCCCGATGTAGAGCGCGCCCTGCGCGAGATGGTGCTTTGGCCATCTGACAGCGCCGCCAATTACGTGATTGATTGCCTGACAGGCACCACGGGGGACACGCCGCTAGAGGGGGCGGAGTATTTGGATTGGGCCGCAAAACGCGGGCGGCTGGATAGGTTCTTTTGGCAAATGGGCTGGCCCGAATGGGAAGGCTGCCGTATTGCGCAAAAGCAAGGCAGTGATCTGCGCTATGGCCGCGAGGCGCGTTTGGTGGGCACCTATGGCGAGGGTTTAAATTCCCTTACCGCGCTGAGCGCCGCGCGCCTGTTGTGGGAAATGTTCGAGGGCGATTTGCCCGTGGGCAGCGAAACCCTGCGCCGCGCGCAGTTCCATATGCAGCGCGACCCGACCAGCCCTGATGCCGTGTTTCCCAACTTTGGATTGGCCGAGTTTTTGGGCGGCACCCTGCCAGCGGGGCTAAAACTGTGGTCAAAGCCTGCGCAAACGGGCTGGACGGGCGATGCCAAAACCGCATGGGTCAAACATGACATGCTGCGCATCGTGGCGCGCGGGATGCGGCCCTTGCATATTGTGGCGATGGTGCAAGGCCGCGCTTTGGCCAGCGATGCCGCGTTGTTCCCAGCGCTGGGCCGCATGATTTGGGATCGTGCCGCGCCCTTGCTGCACCTGCCCAGCCCGCCCAAAACCACCCCGCCAGATCATGATTGATCTGC
Organism: Rhodobacter sp.; assembly: GCA_027482795.1. Classification (GTDB taxonomy): domain Bacteria; phylum Pseudomonadota; class Alphaproteobacteria; order Rhodobacterales; family Rhodobacteraceae; genus Cypionkella. Next base: position 7,274 of record JAIXVS010000378.1, on the reverse strand, counting down.
AACGTGTGGGGTTTGCCAAACCCGCGCCGCGCGCTATCACTGCCCTATGAACAGCCCTGATCTTCCCGCCCTTATCGTCTCGCACGGCCAACCCAGCGATCCTGTACCCGCCGCACAGGAGTTGGACCTGCTGGCACAATCGGTTGCAAAACTGGCAGGCGGGCGCGCTGTGTTGGCTGCAACCTTGGCGCAAGAAGGGGCCTTGGCGCGCGCGCTGGCGCAGCTTGGCCCCAAGGGTATTGTGTTTCCAATGTTCATGTCGGGTGGCTGGTTTACCCGCGTGGCCCTTGGCGAAAAACTGCGCGCGGCGGGCGGGCAGGGCTGGCACGTGCTTGAACCCTTTGGCTGCGAAGCGGCGGTTCATGATTTGGCCCGTGAGGTTGTGGCGGATGCCTTGGCTGGCCAAGACCTTGCGCGCGCGCAGGTGCTGATCGCCGCCCATGGCAGTTTCAAATCGCCCGCCCCCAGCGATGTGGCGGCATCCCTTGCCCGCAGCCTAAAGGCGGGCCTTGGCCTTGGCCGCTGCGAGGCCGCCTTTATCGACCAAACCCCCCAGCTGGCTGATACCACGGGCTTTGGTGCAGGGTCGATCTGCCTGCCCTTCTTTGCGGCCATGGGCGGCCATGTGACCGATGACATCCCCCGCGCGCTGGGTGCCGCGCGCTTTGGCGGCCGCGTTCTGCCCCCCTTGGGCCTGCACCCCAATGTACCCGCCCTGATCGCCGCCGCTTTGCAGCGCGCGGTGCCCGTCTGCGCGCAAACCTGCAAGTATTCGATGCCCCGCATGTAAAGGGGGGCGAGCCCCCCTGACATCGTCAATACCCGCGCGCGCGGTCGACGCGGTGCAAAAGCATTTCGCCTGCTTCGCCGCGACGGATGTTTTCCACCAAGGCGCGGGCGGCCCCTGTCGCGCGGGTGTCTGCGGCGATATGGGGGGTGATTGTGATGTGCGGGTGCGCCCAGAACGGGTGATCTTTGGGCAAGGGTTCAGTGCGAAACACGTCCAGCGTGGCATGGGCAATCTGGCCTGTGTCCAATGCGGCCAGCAGGGCTGTATCATCAATCAGCGCGCCGCGCCCGGGGTTTAGAAGAAATGCGCCGCGCTTGGCAAAGGCCAAGGTTTCGCCGTTCAGCAGATTTTCCGTTTCGGGTGTTTTGGGCAAAAGGGTTACAATAAAATCGGCAGTGGCCAGAACATCGCGCAGACCGTCCTTGCCTGACTGCACGGCGATACCGCCCACCTGCCCGCCCGTGCGCGACCAACCTGTGACGTTGAAATTCAGCCCCGCCAGAGCGCGCGCGCAGGCGGCCCCCAGTGCACCCATGCCCAGCATCGCCACCTGCCGATCGCGTGCCAAGGGCGGGGGGACAGGGCGCCAATCACGACCTGGGTTCACGATATGCGCGTCCAGCCCCAGATGATGGCGCATGACATGGCCCACCACCCATTCAACCATACCTTCGGTCAGCCCATCTTCGACCATGCGGCACAAGGGCTGGGTTAGGGTTGCATTGCCCACAATACGCTCCACCCCCGCCCACAGGGACAGCACGGCCTTGCATCCCGCAAAGGGTGTGAAATCTTGCAGCGGCGATGAGGGGGCGTAGATGATATAATCGACCTGCGCGGCATCGCTGGGCGCATCGTGAATAATGCGCGCTGCAATCCCCGCCTGCGCCAGTGCCTGCGGCAGGGCGGTTTGGTAGTCTGGCCAATCTTTGGGCGATGCGAACAGAAGTGTGATCATCAGCGCGGCCTATGGACTATGGCGCTGTGCACCAAACCAAAGGCGATCATCACCACCAATGTGGCCGACCCGCCATAAGACAACAGCGGCAGCGGCACACCCACCACGGGGGCCATGCCCATCACCATGGACAGGTTCACCGCGATATAGAGGAAAAAGTTCACCGCCACCCCAATAATCAAAAGCTGGCTAAATCGGTCGCGGTTGCGCACGGCTGCCCAAACCAAAAACACCAAAACCAGCGTATACAGCACCAGCAGCGATATTGCGCCAAGGTAGCCAAATTCCTCGCCCAGCGTAGTAAAGATAAAATCGGTGTGCTTTTCGGGCAGAAAGTTCAATCTGCTTTGCGTGCCTTGCATAAACCCTTTGCCCGACCAGCCGCCCGAGCCCAGCGCGATTTGGGCCTGAATGATGTTATATCCCGCGCCCAAGGGATCGGCAGTTGGGTCCAAAAACGTGTCAATGCGCCTGTATTGGTAATCATGCAGCAACTGCCAAACCGTACCGCGCGTTAGGAAAATTGCGGTCACAGCCCCCGCTGCAATGCCAATCACCGCCCCGAAATACCACAGCGACACCCCCGCCGCGAACATCATCGCCCCGCCCACGGCCAAGGTCATAACGGCGGTGCCAAGGTTGGGCTGCATCAGCACCAAGACCGTGGGGGCAACAATGGCCAACACAGGCAAAATCACCCAAAACGGATGCGAGATCAGCCGATCATCCAGTTTGGCATAATAGGACGCCAGCGCCATAATCAGCGCAACCTTCATCAATTCCGAAGGCTGCAACATCATGAAACCCAAATCGATCCAGCGCTGCGCCCCCATGCCGACTGCGCCGAAAAATTCGACATAAAGCAGCAGCACAATGCCAATGGCATAGGCGGGCCAAGCGGTAAGGTTCCAAAACCAGATCGGCATCAGGCCCACCCAAAACATCGCGGCAAGGCCGATGAAATAGCGGTTCATCTGCGGCTGGGCCCAGCGGGCAAAATCGCCCCCCGCAATGGAATACAGCATCAGCCAGCCCAACGTGGCAATGGCGCAAACCACCAAAACCAGCGGCCAGTGAAAATGCAAAAGCTTTGCCAAACCCGTTGGCGCAGTGGCGGTGCGATTTTCAAAAAAGCTCATCGCAACCCCTTTAGGTTTTGGTTGGGGCTTGGCTGCCCAGTTTGTCAAAGCGCAGGGACAATTCGTTAAACCGCGCTTCAATTGCTGGGCGCTGTTCGGCAGGATAGGCCGATAAGGGCGGAATGCCGCCTGTTAGGGCAGACAAAAGCGCATCGCGCGCAATCGGGGCGGCCGCAGCCGATCCGCCGCCACCATGTTCCACAACCACGGCCACGGCATAGCGGGGGTTTTCGGCAGGGGCATAGCCCACAAACAGCGCATGGTCGCGCCTGTTCCATGGCAAATCTTCGTTGCGCACAACGCCCGTCTCGCGCTCGGCAGCCGAGATGTTGCGCACCTGCGCGGTGCCTGTTTTACCGCACATAATCATCGTCTCATCTGCCACGCGGCTGCCGCGCGCCGTGCCTGATGCCCCGTTCATCACCGCAAACATGCCGCGCTGCACCGCTGCCAGTTTTTCTGCCGATACTCCCAGCGATGGCGCGGGTGCAATGGAGGTTTCAACGCCCGACACCGCCTTGATCAATCGCGGCTCGATAAGTTTGCCCGTTGCAATACGCGAAGTCATCACCGCCAATTGCAAGGGCGAGGTCAGCACATAGCCCTGCCCAATTGCGGCGTTGATCGTATCGCCAATGCGCCATTCGGCGTTGTGTACCCGTGCTTTCCATGCCTTGTCGGGCATGTTGCCTTCGGCGATGGCGGACATGGGCAAATCATGGCGTATGCCAAGGCCAAGCTGGCGGCCCATTTCGGCAACTTTATCAATGCCAACGCGCTGGGCGATGTCATAGTAATAGACATCGCAGCTTTCCATTAGGCTGCGTTCCAGATCCACACTGCCATGCCCGCCCGCGCGCCAGCAGTGAAAGCGCCGCCCGCCCGATTCGTAATAGCCAGGGCAGCTCACGCGGGTTTCGGTGTCAATCACCCCAGCGGCCAGCGCGGCCAGCGCGGTGACCATTTTAAATGTCGATCCGGGCGGATAGGCCCCTTGCACAACTTTGTTGGCCAAGGGGCGGTGATCGTCTTCGATCAGCACCTTGTAATCAGCCGAGGCGATGCCGCGCACAAACAAGTTGGGGTCAAACGAGGGGGCCGAGGCCGCCGCCACCAAATCCCCCGTTTGCACATCCATAATAACGCAGGCCGCGCTTTCTTCGCCAAGGCGGGCTTGGACAAAGTTTTGCACCCGCGCATCCAGCGTTAGCGTAATATCCGCCCCTGCAATTCCTTCTTCGCGCGACAATTCGCGCATCACGCGGCCCACTGCGTTCACCTCGATTTGCCGCGTGCCAGCCGCGCCGCGCAAATCGCTTTCCAGCCAGCGCTCTACCCCGATTTTGCCAATCTGGAACCGCGGGATCAACAGCAGCGGGTCTGGCTTTTCAACGCCTTCCAAATCTTTTTCCGACACAGGGCCGACATAGCCCACCACATGGGCAAAATCGCCCACCAGCGGATAATGGCGCGACAGGCCAACTTCGGGGGTAATGCCAGGAAGGGCTGGGCCGTTGATGGCCACTTCGGAAAAGTCTTGCCAAGACAGGCGTTCGGCCACGGGAATGGGCACGAAGGGGCTGTTGCGTTCCAGTGCCTTTAGCGCTTCGGCCACATCATCATCGGTCATCGGGATGATCTGGCACAGGCGGTCTAGCACCATTTGCACACCGCCTATCGCCTTGCTTGCGTCTTCTTTGGTGATGACCACGCGGTAGTTTTGCTCGTTTCCTGCAATCAGCACGCCCGCACGGTCAAACAATTGGCCGCGCGCGGGCGGCAAAAGGCGAATGTTGATGCGGTTTTCTTCGGCCAGTAGGCGGTATTCATCCGATTGCGACACGCCAAGGCGGTGCATCCTCGCACCCAATGCGGCCACCATTGCGCCCATACCCACCGAGATCATCAGCGCGCGGCGCGTGACGCCTTCGCTAAGTTCCGCCGAAGATTTGGGTTTGCGCGCCATGTACCTGCCTTAAAACCTGCGCCCATAGGCGTCGACCTGCCCCAAACTGGGTTTGCGAAGGGCCAAGACGTAACCCGTAAACAACACGACCGCAGGATAGGCGATGACCGACCACAGCCATTGCACCAGCGCCGCCCCAAAGCTGACCTGCGGGATCAGCGTTAACGCAAAGCCAAAGCGGTAGGCCAGCAGCATGGCCAGCATCAGCCCAGACACCACCGCCCATTCCATAAAGAAATTCAACTCGCGCATCAAAACCGCACGGGCGCGCAGAATTTCAGCGGCGATGACCACCAAGGCGGCCCATAGGCCAAAGGGCCGCATCAGCAGCACATCTGCGGTCAGCATAGCCCCCGCCAGCAGCCAAAGTGGCACGAAATCGGGGCGGCGCATCATCCAAACAAAAACGACGCAGGTCATCAGATCAGGGCCCGCCAAACGCCCCGCATCGCCGCCCATGGGCAGCAGCGAAATAAAGATCAGGCCCGTGATAATGGCCACAAAGCCAAGCCGTCCGCGCAGCAAGCCAAAGGAAACTGGGTCGATCATTGCGATGCCCCTTCCTCTCCCTCTGCCTTCACAGCAGTGGCAGGGCCAAGGTCTGCCGCCGTGGGGGCAGGGGGGCCTTGAATGGGCGGCAGCGCAAGCAGCCCACCCGTACCGGTGATCGGGTCAAGCTCGTGGCTGCGCAGCACGCGCAAAAATTCCAGCCGCGCCATTTGCGCCTCTAGGCGCACGCGCAGACGCTTGTCTTCGGTCAGCACAACTTTGCCCACCACCAGCCCCGCAGGAAATATCCCGCCATCGCCCGAAGATACTACCATATCCCCTGCGGCAATCACGCTGGGGTCTTCGACAAAATCCAGCGGCGGCAGCGCCGAATTGTCGCCCGACAAAATAGCCCTTTGGCCCGATGGTTGAATGGTCACGGGCACGCGGCTGTTGGTAGCGGTTAGCAGCAGCACCCGCGCGGTCTGCTCGCCCACGCCGGCAATACGCCCCACCAGCCCAATGCCATCCATCGTGGCCCAACCATCGCGAATACCATCGCGCGCGCCCGCATTGATCAGCACCGATTGCCGAAATGGGCTGCCACTGTCGGCCAGCACAACGCCTGTCAAAAAGGTCAGCTTGGGGTCTAGCCGAACATTGTTCAAATCCAGCAGGCGCGCATTTTGCTGTTCCAGTTGCAGCGCGGCTTCCTTCCACGCTTTCATCTGGCGCAATTCTTCGCGCAGCTGTTGGTTCTGCTCGTAAAGGCGCGCATAAGACTGAAAATCGCCCGCGACATTTGCCGCCCAAGTGATGGGGGCCGACGCCCATTGCAGCGCGGGCGCAATGCGGTCGGTGATATTGGCGCGAAAGGTTTCCGCGCGCGGCCCTTGCACGCGCCACAGCACAAAGAGCGCCAGCAGCATAAGCACCGTGGCACCCACGATGATCAGCCGAAATGGGCCTGCCAATTCAATATCGCGGTTGGGCTTACGTGCCATGTGCCCCTGCAATGTGCGTTCGGTGGAAATATCGCGCTTCGTTCCCGCAAAATGGGCGCTTAGCTGTCGTAATCAATAACGTGCTGTAGCTCTTTTTCAAAATCAAGCGCTTTGCCAGTGCCCAGCGCCACGCAGCTAAGCGGGTCGTTGGCAATGGAAATTGACAGGCCCGTCTGTTCGCGCAAGGAAAGGTCAAGTTCGCCCAGCAGCGCACCGCCCCCTGTTAGCATAACGCCGCGATCGACGATATCTGCCGAAAGGTCGGGCGGTGTGGTTTCCAGCGCCTGCATCACGGCATCGCAAATTTGCTGCACAGGTTCGGCCAGCGCCTCGGCAATTTGGGCTTGGTTCACTTCCAATTCCTTGGGCACGCCGTTGAGAATATCGCGGCCACGGATCAGCATGGTTTGACCGCGCCCGTCATCGGGCATCCGCGCGGTGCCGATGGTGGTCTTAATCCGCTCGGCCGTGGTTTCGCCGACCAGCAGGTTCATCTGGCGGCGCAGATAGTTGATAATCGCCTCGTCCATACGGTCGCCGCCCACGCGGGCGCTGCGGGCATAGACAATATCGCCCAGCGACAAAACGGCCACCTCGGTGGTGCCGCCGCCGATATCGACAACCATGTTGCCCGTCGGATCCGTAATAGGCATACCTGCACCAATAGCCGCAGCGATAGGTTCGGGGATCAGCCCGGCGCGCCGCGCGCCCGCCGACAGCACCGATTGGCGGATGGCGCGCTTTTCGACGGGGGTCGCGCCATAGGGCACGCACACAATGATCTTTGGCTTGGACAGCGTGGTGCGGCGGTGCACTTTGCGAATGAAATGCTTGATCATTTCTTCGGCACTGTCAAAATCGGCAATAACGCCGTCGCGCATCGGGCGGATCGCCTCGATACTGCCAGGGGTACGGCCCAGCATCAGCT
>JAIXVS010000258.1 GCA_027482795.1 Rhodobacter sp. | reverse complement strand
GAATTCATGATTCCCGTCCCCTTTCCGCATGAAGATAATGCGCGCGAATTGGGCCTGAAAATGCGCAATGATACGATGGAGCATTTGGCCAAGGGCGGGGCGATCATTCTGTTTCCGGCTGGCAAAGTGGCCATGTCGGAAACCTTTTTCGGCCCTGCTATCGAGGCGGAATGGAACGTCTTTACCCATAAGATGATCCAAAAATCCAAAGCCAAGATTTTGCCAATTTGCTTTACGGGACAAAATTCGCGCGCATTTTTGATTGCGAATTTGCTGTCTGATTCGCTGCGGCAAGGGCTGCTTCTGCACGAGATTAAGCGCGCTTTGAACAACCCGCAGCGCCCCTATATCGGCACGCCCATTGATGCATCGGAACTGGATAAATGGGATGGCAACCCGCGCGGATTTTTGGCATGGCTGCGCGCGCATACGCTGGCGCTGGGTGGCAAAACAAACTAGCTCCATGGTGGCTGCGCAGGCAGCGTTACCGCGTTGGCACGGGCACTTCGCCCCGATAATCATAAAATCCGCGCTGGGTTTTGCGGCCCAGCCAGCCCGCCTCGACGTATTTTGACAGCAGTGGGCAAGGGCGATATTTGCTGTCCCCCAGCCCATCGTGCAGCACGTTCATAATGGCAAGGCAGGTATCCAGCCCAATAAAATCGGCCAGTTCCAGCGGCCCCATCGGGTGGTTTGCGCCCAGTTTCAACGCCTGATCAATGGATTGAACGCTGCCCACCCCTTCATATAGGGTATAAACCGCCTCATTGATCATCGGCATCAAGATGCGGTTCACAATAAAGGCAGGGAAATCTTCTGCGCTTGCGGCAGTTTTGCCCAAACGGCCCACCACGGCCAAAAGCGTGTCATAGGTTTCCTTATCGGTGGCAATCCCGCGAATAAGTTCAACCAGTTGCATCACGGGCACGGGATTCATGAAGTGAAATCCCATGAACTTTTCTGGCCGATCCGTGCGCGAGGCAAGCCGTGTGATGGAAATGCTAGACGTGTTCGACGTTAGGATCGTTTGCGGTGCCAGATGCGGCTTTAGCCCTTCGAAAATGGCGTTTTTCACCTCTTCGCGTTCGGTCGCAGCTTCGATGATCAAATCACAGGGGCCCAAATCGACCAGAACCTGCGTGGTCTTAATCCGCGACAGCACATCTGACTTTTGATCTTCGGTCAGCTTCCCTTTGGCAATTTGGCGATCTAAATTTTTGGCAATCGTTTGCAGCGCGCGGGTTAGCCCTTCGGCATTGATATCGTTCAGCAGCACGTCATAACCTGCTGCGGCAAACACATGGGCAATCCCATTGCCCATTTGCCCCGCGCCCACCACTCCGACAGATTTGATATCCACGCGCGCCCCCATTTTTGCCTATTATGCCCCTGCCCCGCGCGGGTGCAAGGCCAAAGGGCGCACGGCACATTGCTGCACAAACGCGTGTCCAAATATGGCAAATTTGCGGCAAAAGCCGAATTTAGCGATTTCGAAAGATTTAAGGCGCAAATTGGGCAGCGGGTGTAGTTACAAGTGGTGTGTGGAATGGCTTATGCTTTTCCCAGCGCGGGGGCGCTGGATTATGCAAATTGCACGTATGGGGCATCGCGGCTGTTGTTTCGCGGGCCAAAGCGGGAAACAGAACGCACTTTTGTCGCCATTTTGGGCGGATCAGAGGTGTATGGCCGCTGCGTAAAATATCCCTTTCCAGATTTACTGGAAAAAGAGTTGGGCCTGCCTGTGGCCAATTTTGGCCTGCCCAATGCAGGGCCCGATGTGTTTTTGAACGACCCCTATGTTTTGGCCAAAGCGGGGCAAGCATCGGTGACGGTGGTGCAGCTTTTTGGCGCGCAGAACATCTCGAACCGTTTTTATACTGTGCATCCGCGCCGTAATGATCGGTTTTTGGCCGCAAAGCCCAGCCTGCGCGCGCTGTTTCCCAACGTGGACTTTACCGAGTTTCATTTTACCCGCCACCTGCTGCACGCGCTGCAACTGGCTGCGCCGCAGTCGTTTGCGGTGCTGGTGCGGGGATTGCAAGAAGATTGGATCGCGCATATGCGCAATCTTCTGGGCCAACTGGGCGGAAAACCTTTGCTGCTGTGGATCGCGGATGCAATGCCGCCAGCCCCTGCCGACAAGGTTGATCTGTTCTTTAACCCCATGCTGATTGATACGGCGATGATTGCCGCTTTAACCCCCCATGCGGGGCAGGTGGTTTACGCCCTCCCCTCGCTCGAGGCGCGGGCCATGGGGCTGGACGGCATGGTGTACGATCCAACCGAACTGCCTATCGCCGCCAGCCTTCCTGGCCCTTATGTGCACCGCGAAGTGTGCAACGCCTTGCTACCCTATATCGAGGCGTATTTTGGCAGCGGCAGAGCGCGGCGCGGCACCTAGGCTGGGGTTTTTTCGGTTGCCCTGCAAAGGCAATGGCCGCATCATACGCCGATGCATTCCAACCGATTTTACCAATTGTCCAAACTGCGCGCCAGTTTTTGGCATTTTTACCGCCGAATAGAAGCGGCCGAATTGGACCTGATCGCGGCGGGCGTGGCCTTTTACGCCTTTTTGGCCATTTTCCCTGCGGCGGCGGCCATTATCACCATTTGGGGCGCGGTTGCCGACCCTGATGTGATCCGCCAAGAAATCGCGCTTGTAGCGCGCTTTATCCCTGCCGAAGTTTACAGCCTTTTGCAGGGGCAAATTGCAGCTTTGATGTCGATGAATACGTCCAGTCTGGGGGTGACGACCCTTTTGTCAACGCTGGCGGCGCTGTGGTCAGCGCGGGCGGGGGTGGCGGCGCTGATGCGGGGGCTAAATGCCATTCACCACTTGCCCAACCGCGCGGGCCATTGGCACCAAATGCGGGCCATTTTGCTAACGCTGGTGCTGATCGCGCTGATCCTATCGGTTTTGTTTATGGCCATCGCGGTGCCTGTTGGGCTGGCCCTTTTGCCGATTAACGGGATCAGCGCGCAGTGGCTGAACCGATCAAACCTTGCGCTGGGGACAGGGGCCGCGATTTTGGCGGTGGGGCTGGCCTATCGTATGGGGCCAAATTTCACGGCCAAGGCAAAACCACCGCTTTTGTCTTGGGGGCTGCTGGTGGCCGTGGTGTTGTGGGTGGCGGCCACGCGCGGCTTTGTGTTCTACCTTGGAAATTTCGCCGCCTATAACCAAATTTACGGCTCCATCGGGGCAGTCGTGGCCATGCTGATTTGGCTGTATATCAGCGCCTATGCCGTTCTTTTGGGCGCAGCGGTGGACGCCGAGCGTATCCGAAAACCGCGCAGCTAGGCCGCGCTAGTAATTCGTCTCATACTCGATCCCAAGGCTGGTGTTGCCTGTGGTTTGCGTGCCTGCGCGCAGCTTTAGTTTGCTGTTCAGCGTATAGGTAAAGTCGATACTTTGCTTGCCTTCGGAATCGCCCGACAGCTGGGTATAAACATTATCCGACACGTATTTGCCCAGCTTTAGCGCCGTCTTACCCGAAGGATCGGTCTGCATGTCTAAATTGTCCAACTGTAGCGCGCGGCGAATGCGGCCAATTAGCCCATCACCGCGCCCCGATAGCGTGGCAATTGCCCCCGTCAGCTGCACCGCCTGCAACGCCGATAGCCCTTGCAGATTTTGGTCAAACAGCAGGGCGGCCAACACCTCTTCCTGCGGCATTTCGGGCGAGGAGGTAAAGCTAAAGGCAGGGTCGGTTGCTGGCCCGTCGATGATAACCGTCGTCGTCACATCGCCGCGCTGATTGGTGGCGCGCACCGAAAGAAACGGGATCAATTGACCCTGCATTTCCAACCGCACCTCTTCCAGATCCAGCCGTTTGCTAAGGATATCAAAACGCCCTTGCACCAAATCAAATGCGCCAGCGGGGCGCACATCATTGGTGGTGCCGCCAAGGCGCAGCTCGCCGCCCAGTTCCGCATCCAGCCCCCGCCCGCGCACAAACAACCGATTGGGCGCACGCACAAGAATGTTCAGCCCAAAGGGGGCGGCGGCGGCGCTGGCGGCGGCGCGCTGATCAAACCCAGCGTGGTGGCGGGTTTCTTGCGCCGCAACCGTATCGCCGCTGTGGCGCAAATCGGGCAAGGTAACAGTGCTGGCATCAGTGGGGCGAAGCTGTACTTCGGTACGGCCCAAATCAATGGTGCCCGCCAATCTGGCCCCATTTGTCAGTGGCCCTGTCAGGCGCAGCTTGCCCGCAACGGATGTATCATAAAGTTCAGGGTCGCGCAGGCGCAGATCGTTCAATCCAATAACCAGTTCGCCATCATAAGGCGCATTTAACGCGATATTGCCCTTCAGGTCGACACTGCCGCCCGTTGTGGCATTGGCAGAACCCGTCAGCGCCATTTGGCTGCCAGACAGATCGGCCTGAACCTTCATCCTGCTGAGTGAAAATGGCAGGCTAGGGTCGGCCAGTCGCCCGCTTGCCAAACTTGCGCTGCCCGAAAGGTTGCGCAAGGCGGGCGCGCCGCGCAACCGCAGATCAAAGCGCGCCGCCCCCGCGATGCTGCGAGGCGCGATAAAGCTGTTGATCAGCCGCGCATCCGCACTGCCCGAAGCGCGCAGATCATTCGCTTGCCCCGCGCTGATAAACCCTTTCGCCGCCGCGTTCAGACCCGCAGGGCCCGTCAGCGTAAGATCAATGTCGCCGCCATCGCCTTGGGGGGCCACCGTGCCCGCCAGTGTCAGCGCACCTGGAATCTCGGGTAGAACCATGCCCAAATCGGCCAAGGCAACGCGCAGAGTATAACTGCCCGCTTGGGGTGCTGGTGAAACATCCGCGCTTAGCGCCGCCGATGTCACCTGCGCCGCCTGTAATCTGGGGCTTAGGTTATCCAAGGCGATTTCGGCACTAAATTCCGCATCTTCTGCCGCCACGCGTTGCAACATCGAAATGGGCAGATCGATGCCTGATGTGCGCGCGGTGATGCGGGCCAGCGCATTTTGCGGCGTGCCAGTTAGGGAAACACGCCCCGCCACTGTGCCGCCAAAACCGCGCTGCTCTGCGGGCAGGTCCAGCAGGGCAAAATCGCCGTCCACCGCCACGCCCGTGGCAGCGACACGGCCAGAAAGATCAGCCGTGATCCCGCGCGCGCGCAAGGCAAATGCGCGCACGGCAATGCCTGCCTCGTCCCGCGCGGCCTGAATATCGATCTGCGCCGTGCCGTTTAGGCTGCTGTCCAGTGCAGGAATGCCCACCGCCAAATCGGTTGTGGTCAGTGCGATTGCGCCGTCAAAGGCCCGTGTCAGCAAAACGGCGCTGCCCTGATAGGATGCCTTCGCGGCCCCTGCGATTGGCTGGCCAATCATATCAGCAAAGCGTGAGACGTCCTGCGCCTCGGCCTCGATTTTTCCGTCAAAGGTCAGGCCCTGCGCCAAATTGCCAAACCTGCCCGTCAGCGCAATTTGATAATCCTCGCCCGCAAGCGACAGCTGCGACAGGGACAGCGCCCCATCTTGCCATGTCATCTTGCCGCCGCCCCAAATCACGCTGCCCAACGCCCGCGACAGGCTGGCGCGGGCGGGCACAACGCCTTCGGAAGAAAAGGTGACATCGCCGTCCCAAAAGGCATTATCGGCCACATCGCGCAACGTGCCTTGGCCGGTGATCTGCGTTTGGGCAATGCGCAAATCTTCTTGCTGCCAACCCGCCATATTTGCCGACAGCGTCCAAGCATCGCCTTGGGCGGCATCAAAGCTGGCGCGCAGGTCTGCGCCTGCGATGCTTGCTGGCAAATCCAGACCTAAGGGCAGTAAAATGGGCGCGCCGCTTGGGTCTTGTACCTGCGCTGCCAGTTCAAATTGGCTGGGCACACCATTGGCGGCCACAGACAAGCGCCCCGAAATATCCAGCGCCTGCGCGGTGATATGCAGCGCGTCCAGATCAAAGCCGCCTGCGGCAGGGGCGGTACCACTGGCGCGAACAGTGCTATCACTGCCGAAAAAGGCGCGGTAGCTGGGTGCCAGCAGCGGCGCGATGTCACCCGATAAATCCACCGCAAAGGCGCTGCCACTGCCCGCCGTGTTCGGATCAAGGCTGGCCATTTTCACACTGCCGCCAAACCGTTGAATGCCGTCACTTTCCAGCGCAATCTGCGCCGCAAAGTCGGAAAGCGGCCCTTCGCCTTGGGCGGTAAAGGCCAAGGCAGGCGCGCCTTCCACCCCCATGGTTTGGGCCAAAATTCCGCCCGCCCCTTCGGCGATTTTCACATCCACCGCCAATTGGCGCGTGGCATTGGCAAAGCTGATCGCCACATCCGCCTGCCCCGTTGGCGCGTTTTCATCCAGCCGTTCAATATGCAGGCTGCCCTGCCCCTCGCCCCCCGAAAGCTGCAACGCGGCGGTCACGCTGGCGGTAATCTCTTGGCCCAAAACAGGCGCGCCCAGCCGCAGCGTTTGCGCCGCAATCGTGCCGATGGTGATGGACACGGGCAGGTCTGGCAGGGCAAAAGGCGCGGCTTCGGCCACCACATCGCTTTGGCGCTGCGGCAGGCGGGCAAGGTCTATCTCGGCGGCTGACAGCGTGTTGACGGTCACCATGCCTTGCAGCAAATCGCTGCGTGTCCAGTCTAGTGTGACGTCTTTCAGGCTGATCCAAACACCTAAGTCATCAGCAATAGTCAACTGTGCGATTTTGGCCTGCGAGGAAAGCGCGCCTTCAAAGCCCGTGATCACAACCTGCCTGCCTGCGCCCGAAAGGTTGTCTTCTAACAGGGCGGTCAAATAATCGCGGTCATCCACCGCGCCAGTGGTCTGGGCTAGCGCCACCAAAGGCAGGCTTACCACCGCTAGGGAAAAAACGATCTTCCGCATCAAAAGGCCTGACCGATACCGATGTAAACCTGCGCGCCGCCGCCCGTGTCGCCTGCCACAGGCCCCGCCACATCCAGCCGTACAGGGCCAATCGCTGTCATATACCGCACGCCAACCCCAGCCCCTGCGTGCCAATTGTCTTTGGTTTCAAAGAACCCGCCCACATCAATGCGCCCTGCATCCAAAAACCCCACAAGGCCAATACTGTCGCTGACCTTTTGCCGCGCCTCAAAGCTGCCGCCAAGATAATGCGTGCCCCCCGTTTCAAACGCAGTGCCGCTGCCGCTGGTGAGTGCGAAAACGCCCAGCGATTTATAGGGTTGCCCGCGCACAGTGGATGGCCCGCCCGAATAAAACAGATCTTCGCGCGGCGCACCTGCAAGGCTGGACCCCGTAATCATGCCCATCTGCACCCGCGCCGCCAAAATCAAACTATCCGATGGCGTCACGCCCAAATAGCCGCGCGCGTCAATTTCACTGCGCACCCCGCTTTCTGTGCCGCCAAAGCCGACATAGGGTTTCACATCAGCCGTGATATACACACCTTCCGAGGCGCTTTTTTGAATGTTGCGCGTATCCCAGGCAAGGCCAAGCGGAAAGGACAGGCTTTTGTAAATTGTCGTGCCCGAAGGATCGACAGCGCGCGAGAGTTGATAGGCCACACCGCCATTGCCTGTCAGCGTATTGGAAAAATACTGCGTCAGTTTGGCGTTTGAACTGGTGGCATCCAGCGTGGTGCGCGCGTCCTGCTCGCGGTCAAACTGTACCCCCAGCGAAAAGGTGGTGTCGGGGGTAAAGGTTGCTGGGCGTTCATAGGTGGCCGAAAGCGTGTAATCCAGCCCGCCGCTGTCTACCCCAATCCCCGTTGCATAGGCAGACAGGGTCAGCCGTTCAGCCCCGCCAAACAAATTGCGATGCGCGCCCACCACGCCCACTGTCACCCCATCTAAAGAGGCGACATCGGTCGAAACAGCAAGGCGGCGCAGGCGCTCTTCCACCAATATTGCGGTGATCGGCAGGTTGCCATCCGCGTCCAGCGCCGTACCCTCTTGAATGGCGACCGAACGAAAAGCGCCCGTACGGCGCAAACGCTGGGCGACAATATCCAATTCTTCAGGGGCAAACTGCTCGCCCGTGGGCAGGCCTGCAATAGCGATAACGCGGTCAAGATGCATGTTCTTTTCGCCGCGAACCGAAAGCTTGCCAAAGCTCAGCAATGGGCCTTTTTCTAAAACGATATCAACATCGACCTTTTGGTTTTGGTGATCGGCCAGCAGGGTGCTTTTCGCGACTTTCGTCATCGCAAAGCCGCGTTTGCGCCATTCATCTATGCCCGCAGCGGTTGCATCCAAAATGACGCCGCTGGCGGCCACTTCGCCGCGCGCAAAGCCATCGACAGGGCGGGCCGTGCCTGGGAAGGGGGCCACTTTGGTGCGGCCAAAGACAAATTCTGGCCCCGACGTTACCAAAACCTCGACCTTCGCAATTTTGTCGGGGGAGTCCAGCAACTCTATGTTGGCAGCTTCGCGCCCGTCGACCAAAACTGTAATCTCTGCGCCAAAATACCCGCGCGCATACAGCGCATCCAGCAGCACGGCATATTCTGCGCGCGCCTTTGACATGATGTCTTGCGCGGGCAATTTGCTGCCACGGCGAAACGGAAACAACAACGAGGCGTCTTGCAAAGCGGCACTTAGCGTTTCATCTTCGCTTTGCACGCGAAATGTCACGCTATCCAGCGCATAGCTGGGCTGCGCGGGCGCAATCAGCGCCGCTGCCAAAACAATATATCGCCAGTTTGAACAACCAGTCATTTATGCCTCTGCCCGAGTTATCCACAGTATGCCGTGGATGGGCGCAAGATGCAACCAAACATAGTCCTACGCTTGACCATTGGCGCAAAAGCGGAAAAGTTAGCGCCATTCACAGGAGAAGATCATGCCCTTTATCCCACCCCCCTACCGCGCTGCCGATACCCGTTATGACCGTATGGTCTACAATCGCTGCGGCACGTCGGGGCTAAAATTGCCCGCGGTCAGCCTTGGGCTGTGGCACAACTTTGGCGATGATACGCCCCATGCGACCAAACAGGCCATGTGCCGCACGGCGTTTGATCTGGGGATCACCCATTTTGATTTGGCCAATAATTATGGCCCCCCCGCAGGCAGCGCCGAAACCGCCTTTGGCCGCATTATGGCCGATGATTTCGCCCCCTACCGCGATGAGATGATCATCTCGTCAAAGGCGGGATACGATATGTGGCAGGGGCCCTATGGCGAATGGGGGTCGCGCAAATATCTGATCGCGTCTTGTGACCAATCGCTTAAACGTATGGGACTTGATTATGTGGATATTTTCTATTCCCACCGCCTAGACCCTGATACGCCACTAGAGGAAACAATGGGCGCGCTGGATTACATCGTGCGCTCTGGACGTGCGCTGTATGTGGGGATTTCATCCTATAACGCCGCCCGCACCCGCGAGGCTGCGGCGATTTTGAAGGATCTGGGCACGCCCTGCATTATCCACCAGCCCAGCTATAACATCCTAAATCGTTGGGTCGAAACCGATGGTCTTAAAGAAACATTGCAGGAACTTGGCATCGGTTCAATCGCATTTACCCCACTGGCGCAGGGGATTTTGTCGACCAAGTATCTAGATGGCATTCCAACAGGTTCGCGCGCATCGCAAGGCAAATCGCTAGACCCTGCCGTGATTACCCCGCAGGCGCTAGCATCCGTGCGCGCGCTGAATGATATGGCGGCAGCGCGGGGCCAAACGCTGGCGCAAATGGCGATTGCGTGGGTGCTGCGGCGCGGCGGCATCACATCGGCGCTGATCGGTGCATCTAAGCCGCAGCAGATTATCGACTGCGTGGGGGCAATTGATAACCTTGATTTTACCGATGCAGAATTGGCCCAAATTGATCTTATTTCCGAAGAAAAAGACATCAACCTTTGGGCCAAATCCTCGGCTGACTAGGCCAATATAGCGCTGACTTTGGCCGCCACAGCGGCGGCCAAAGCCCCATGTGCGGGGGCATCAAAATGCACCCCGTCAATTGGGCTTACGGCAATATGCTGGCCTGCATCCAGAAAATGCACATCCCGCGACGCAGCCAGATCGCTATACAGCGCGGCCAAAGGGGCAGATCGCGCTGCGCCGCCAAAGAATTCATAGCGGATCGGCCCCTGTTCCAACACAGGCGGCGGGGCAATGACCAAAATCTGAAACCCGCCATGCCGTTCTTGCATGATACGGTGCTGGGCAATGTCCAAAAGGCTGGACATGCCGCCCTGCACTTGGGCAGGCAGCACGGTAAATCGCGCCTTCACATCATTGGTTCCCAGCATAATCACCAACAGATCAATTGGCCCATGGCTTTCCAGCGCTATCTTTAGCCCCGTCTGCCCGTTCATATGCGGCCCCATGATCGGGTCATCAAACATCGTTGTGCGCCCAGGCAGACCCTCTTCTACCAATTCAACGCCAGCCTGCTGCGCCATCAGGCGCGGCCAACGGGTCTGCGCATCGAACCTTTCCGCCTTTCCCAACTCGACAATCGGCGGCGCGCCATAGGTGTTGCTATCGCCAAAACATAAAACCAGCGCCATGATCTGCCCCTTTTCATATTCGATAAATTATATACGTGTTGCCTCTTCAATTTGCAGCGTAACGCGCGCATATAGGGGCAAGCAACCCTTTCCAGCGAGAGACCTATGTTCGGCACCCCCACTCTTGGCGCAGCCAAACCCGCAAGCCCCTTTGTGAAAGACACCAATGAGGCCAGCTTTATGGCCGATGTCATCGATGCGTCGATGGACGTGCCCGTGATTGTGGATTTCTGGGCACCTTGGTGCGGGCCGTGCAAAACGCTTGGCCCCGCGCTAGAGGCCGCCGTTGAAGGTGCCAAGGGCCGCGTCAAAATGGTCAAGATCAATGTCGATGAAAATCAGGGCATTGCAGGGCAGCTGCGCATTCAATCCATTCCCACTGTCTATGCCTTTTTCAAAGGCAAGCCTGTGGATGGGTTCCAAGGCGCGATCCCTGGGTCAGAAATTGCGCGCTTTATAGAAAAGCTGGTGGCCATGTCGCCCGAACCCGATGGCGGGCTGGCAGATGCGATTGCCGCCGCCGATGCGATGTTGGCCGAGGGCGCGGTGCTGGACGCGATTGAAACCTTTGCCGCGATCTTGGAAGAAGACCCTGAAAACGCGCTGGCCTATGCAGGGCTGATCCGCGCGCATTTGATGGCCGAAGATTTAGACAAAGCCGAAGCGCTGCTAACCGCCGCGCCTGCCGCCATTGCAGCGGCCAAAGAACTGGCCCCCCTGCGCGCGCAAATAGATCTGGCACGCGCCGCCGCCAGCGCAGGCCCAGAAGATGATTTGCGCCGCACCTTGGCCGCCGATCCTGCCAACCGTCAAGCCTATATCGACCTTGCCTTGGCGCTGCACGCTGGCGGAAAATCAGAAGAAGCAATCAGCACGCTGCTGGATTTGTTCAAACTCGACCGCGAGTGGAACGACGGCGCAGCGCGCGCGCAATTGTTCCAGATATTCGAGGCGCTGCCCCCCCAAGACCCAATTGTTTTGGCTGGACGGCGCAGATTATCGTCAATGATATTTGCCTGATCGCTTTGGCGCACTAGGTTCTGCGCCATGAGCAAATCCATAGAGCTACCAGACCTGATCGCCATCTTCCCCCTACCCGGCGCGCTGCTGTTGCCGCGCGCGCGGCTTCCGCTGCATTTGTTCGAGCCGCGCTATTTGGCGATGCTGGATGATTGCCTGAAAAGCCCCGCGCGGCTGATTGGCATGGTGCAACCGCGCGAGATGCCAAAGGGCGGCGGCAACAAACTGTCAGCCATCGGCTGCGCAGGGCGGATCACATCCTTTTCGGAAACCGATGATGGGCGCTATATGATCACGCTGACAGGCCTGTCACGTTTTCGCATCGCCGATGAAGTGCAGGGGTTCACGCCATATCGGCGCGCGCACATTGATTGGGCCCCTTTTGCCCGCGATTTGGGGCCAGAAGAACATGACGCAGGTTTTGACCGCG
>JAIXVS010000321.1 GCA_027482795.1 Rhodobacter sp. | reverse complement strand
CGGCGATGGGCGCCTTGGCGAGATTTTCATCGATATGCACAAAGAAGGCGCTGGTTTCCGCGCGATGATGAACAATTTCGCCATCGCTGTGTCGGTTGGCCTGCAATATGGCGTGCCGCTGGAAGAATTTGTTGAGGCGTTCACTTTTACCCGTTTCGAGCCTGCAGGCATTGTGCAGGGCAATGATTCGGTCAAAAACGCCACTTCGATCCTGGATTACATCTTCCGCGAACTGGCGATTTCCTATCTGGATCGTACAGATTTGGCCCATGTCAAACCCACTGGCGCGTCTTTTGATGATCTGGGGCGCGGCGAGGAAGAGGGCAAGCGCAATATTTCTGAACTGTCCGATCAGGCCACCACGCGCGGGCTGGAGGTGCTGAAACAGATCTCCTCGACAGGGTATCTGCGCAAGCGTCTGCCAAGCGAGTTGGTCGTGCTGCAAGGCGGCATGGGGCAATCGGCCATGGCAAATGGCACCGATCCCGTATCGACGCTGAACATGCTGATCCCAGAAACCGCCCGCGCGGTAGGGGCAGGGGCCATGGGCATGACGGCGGTTTTGTCGGCAGGTGCCAGCACGGCGGTATCCTCGGGCGTGGTCGGCATGGACGCACGCACCAAAGCCAGAATGCAAGGATACGAGGGCGACAGCTGCGGCGAATGCGGCAATTACACGCTGGTGCGCAATGGCACCTGCATGAAGTGCAATACCTTTGGTGGGACGAGCGGGTGTTCTTGATTTGACCACAACCAAGGGGGGCTTTCAGCCCCCCAAACGGCCTTGGCAGCTTTCCGCCCGAAGATACTTTCAGAATTAAGAATGAAACCCCCAACGTCTTCCTCGCTATGCAAATATCCTCAGGGGGTGAGCGAAGCGAGGGGGCGCGAGCGCCCCCTTTTTGTTGCATCCATTTATCCGATAATCACTAAAAAGTAATGTAGTGTTGCAAAATAGCACCTATAGGGGAGGGCGCAACCTATGGGGAAAATGCCGCAAAACGGCACCACCAAGAGCGTAGCAAGTTTCCAAAATGGAAACAAAGCGCGGCCCAAATAATATTTCCCGAATTGTGAAAAATCGGGAAAATAGACCACGGACGGGAGCCGCGCCTTTGCGCGCAAGAGGGGGCCATGCCCCCCTTGGCCTGAAGAAGGCCAATTCCCCCCGCTGGTGGGGCGTTCGCCACCCCCCCAGACCCCCCCGTCACTGCCCAATAGGATCAAGTTTTTTTGAAGAAGCCAAGGGAGCGCAGCCCCCAACAAACCAGCGTGACCTTAAACGCGAAGGAGAAGCCCTCTACCATGTGAGGCCACAGATCGTTGAACAGATCTAGCACCATGGCACGAACTTTCTAGAATACTGACCCCGTTTTTCCTTGTTATTGTTAGGGCGGGGCTTGCAATTAGCGGCGCGCGGCGCAGAAAGCGCCGAAGAAGAAGTCTGCTGAACCGCAGCAAGCGACCCGACTTGAACGGAAAAAGAAGGGGCAGGGGACGAAAGAGGAGAGAACGAAGGAGAGGGCAGGGGCAGGGGACTAATCAGGGCAGCGGATCGTTGAACGGGTTGTAACCCGAACAAACCCTTTTGGGCATTTGTTCCAAATGCGACCGCGCCACGATTTGAGAAAAACGGGTGTTTTGGTACGGATGGAGAGGCACCGCTAATTCTCGCTGGTCTTGCGTATGGAACAGGTCTAAAACGGACTGTATATGCCACGTACCGTGGGGCAGGGACGGGACGCGCGACAGGCGCGCGGAAAGGCCGATATACTGGCGATTGAACTCTAACAATTGGTAGAGCGGGGCGAGGTTTTCGCGCGGAAAATGCCATTGCTTGCCATCCTTGAACTTGAGAACACCCTCAAAGGGAGATTTGACTATAACCCAGAAATTACAATGGGGCGGGGCGTAAAGCAACCAGCCCATTTCAGTGCAGCGATCACGAAGCCGCTGCATGTCGCAGAAATCATCACCATGCTGGCGCATAAGAGCCAACTCCAACCGAACAAGCTGGCGAGGCGTAGCCTCTGGCGGAGGAGTAACCCCGTCAGCGTAATAATCCAATAAATTCCACTGATCAGAAACAGCTTGCCACGCCTTAAAATAATAACAACTTTCTTTTTCGACATTGTCGAGAAAATCAGTCAAAGGAGGATCAGTGGAATAGGCTAAAGCCCAGAGATCGAAATACTTTTCGAGAAACATTTCACGCATACGGCCTTGAAGCCAGAAAACACGGGCCTTGCCCTTATATTGGACATGGGAAAACCTGTACGTAGGTTCATGGATAGGCAGACGAGCCTCCACCAAATCAAGAGCCATTTGCATGAAAAAATCATGACCGAGGGGCGGCAACTTGGACATCGCCAGGCCGCGATCCTGCATAGGATCACCAAGGTCCTTCATGGCGTATTTCATCAGATACGCGAAGGACCCCTCACCCGCATCTTGGAAATAGGCAAAGCCGTGGTCCCAATGGGGCCAATCATAGCGGGCAGCGTCATCATTATCAAAGCGCGGCAGGAATATATCATCACCTTGCCGCGCATCAGGGGCTTGGACTATCTGCGGCAATTTCTTGCCTCGGAAAAACAGAACAACATGCCAGTGGGCGCGGCCCTTTTTAGAGCCATATTCGCCAGCGCAAATATAGCGGACTTTATAGCGCGCCTTGCGCAGTTTCTTAAAAAAAAGCTGGACGTGGCGATAATGCAAAACGGCAGTTTCTGGGCCGAAGCCCCTGTAAGTAAGTGTCACCGCAAGGGTTAAAGAGCTGGTACACTGTTCTGCCAAACAGCGGCCAATCAAATCAGAATGGCGATTTGCGCGGCAATCGCGGCATTTGTGGCATGGCAGTGCCATCGAGTTGATCAGAACAGGAGATTTACACATCGAAAAACCCTCTTGGTGTCACTAACTTTATGGGAACACGAGACGCCCACACACGCGCGCGCGTGTATTACATACACGCGCGCGCACGATCCCGCCTAAGCCGCGCAGCGACTAAGGCGGGATCATCCGCAGACAATTCTAGACATGCGGCCCAATAGGCCGCATCTGCTGCAAAGCGCTCTTTGACAGCCTCTAATTGCTGCACAGTTTCACGAGGCAGCGGGCCATAGGCCCGCGCCCGTTCACTTAGAGGCCGCGACACGTTCGCGCCAATCCGCTATTTCCCAGTGCGCGGGATCATAGAGGCGGTTATCGTAGATATCGCCGTCACCATCCCAATCGCCGCCCCATCGCACCTTGATATTAAGCTTGCGGGCAACCTCATACCCGATAGCAGCGATCAGCACCCATTCGGCGTTGGTCAAATCATAGAGTTTCCGAAAATGGATAACGTCTATGGCATAGCCGAAGTTATGGGGACTTTCGCCCCATTGGGCGCGGCTGGCACCAGCCTTAAACGCCGCTTGCTGGTCTTTCTGCTTACGAAAGGCCCACACGACATAGAAGGGAAGACCGCGCTTGTGCAGGGCCTTCAAAAAGGCCCGCATGAACTTGGCAGTATCAGGTTCAAGAGGGCCTTCCCACTTGGTTGACCGAGTGTTGAAGGCAAGAGTTTGGATAACATCGGGATCAGCGAGACGCTGAAGAAGCGCCGCATCAGTCGCGGGCTTGATCGTAATGGGAGGCTTTGTCCCTTTCGGGACAAAGCGAAATGGTTGATCTGACCGCCTGAACAGGCGGTCAAATCGCTGCACAAGGCGGCGGGGATCAATCTTTAGCATCGCCGCCCCCATCAGGTGCAGGGGCAGGGGCAGGCGCAGGAGAAGGGGCAGGCGCAGGAGAAGGCTCTAGAACGGAAAACCGCTCTTCAAACTGCTGCTGCTGGATAGACAGCATCCGTTCGAAATTACGCTGCTGGCGGGCCAAAATCTTGCCCATCGCCTCTGCTTGGGTGACTTGGCGCGGCTCTAGGTTGGCGAATGTCGGTTCGCGACTTTCGCCGATCACGTGCGCGCCCCAATGGGTACGAATAGCAAACGGCAATTCGTCACCAGAGACGAAATGAACAATAGCATCACCTGAAACATTCAGACGAACGGAGCAAAGCCCCTCGAAAAACCCTAACGGGATTTTTACTCCATCTTGCGTGACCGCAATGGCGACCCCGTTATAGGAAGTCACGTCAAACGTGACGACAGGAAATTCCTCCATAGGAAGAGTAACATCAACAATAGGCTCCATAAGTTGCCAATCGCCAATACCTTTAAAATCAAAGCTTTTCATATGTCACCTATGCGGGTTGAGTGATGCGCGACGTATCCACTTCGGACAGGACTTGCGCGTAATCGTCCGACTTCTCGACAAGACGGGGGCCAATGACCGTAAGGCCCTCATACTGAATTTGACCGATAGTAACGATTTCAAACGGATCAGCGGTGGTATCCGCAAAAACAGTGTGAGGCAGGTTAGGCACGACAAAAAAGTCGGTATTAAGAGCGGGGTTGACCTGTTCCACAGCCCACAGGCGCTGCCGCGCCTCAGTGAAGGTGTTTGTGACGGGCCGCTGAAAACGCCCGCCAATCAGCGTACGTTGACGCATGGCCCATGCGTGGTTCAGCGGGGCGTAACCGAAAATGCCAGCAGGCGCAGAATGCAACACATCGATATGAGCATTCGGCACGATTTCAGCTTTTTCAGGGTCAAGAAAATCCGCATCCGCTTGCGGGAGCAAATCCACATCAGTGATGGAAAGGCCCAAATCCTGCACACGTTCGAACATTTGTTCTGGAACGATCTGGACAGTAGCCATAATAACGCCGCCCGTATTCATAGCAGGGGTTGCGAACCGAACCGACAATTCGGCCATGCCTGTAGTCACGGACTTTTGCAGGTTAGCACCGTCAGTGGCGTGGCGCTCGTTATAGCCAAGCATGGTTGCAGACTGGCCAAGCAATACGGGTTGGCGCAAGCTTTCGTCAGGAACGCGAACGCCAGCCATCAGCAAATCGATGATAAAATCGTCAGTGACCTTGCCGTTGAAACTTTCGCGGATAGCGGCAAAGGCTTGAGTTTGGCGCGCTAAATCCAAGTTAGACAGAGAGACGGTAACACCGCTGCCCATCAATTCGGCAAAAACGGACATGCCAGACCCAACAGTGCCCACGTCAGCGAATGCGGCGCGCAGATCAGCGGCGGGAACGCTGGAATTCGATCCATCCGTACGATTGTACGAACCAGCAGGAGCAACCGCACCGCGGGCAAGGCCGCGAATCGGCAGCTTTTGGTTGACGAACTGAAGGGCAACTTCGCCGTCCATCTTGGCCTGATCAAAATCAGGCAGAACGTGAGCAAAGCGGTTATCGCGCCAAAACGCAGGGGCCAGCGTGGTTGAGCCAGCGGGCCAGTCTGGGATTTTGTCCGAACGAGAGCGGCGCAGAAAATTGATCAGCGCAATATAGCCTTCCAGATATTGAGAATTGACTTGAGCGCCCTGCACCGCATGGCATCCAAGAGTTTTCCAAAATTCCGCATTACGATCAAAAGCGACAGTTTGGAAAAACGGCACTACCGCGCCCGTTTTTGACGGGACTTTCTGATAAGAGCGGTTGAAATCGTCTATTCCGTCGAAGCGTTCAAAGGCCAGCCAAGGGATGAAATGCACCTGCAAGAGGGCATGAATGCCGTTCATAAGCGGCTGGACGGTTTCGGCCATCGAAATGGCAACATTGATCTGCCCAGAACGAACCGCGTCTTCACGAAGCATCACATCGGCAAAAACTGGCACAGTTTTGCCAGCGCGGCACGAAGTTAGACCGCGCACGGCAGCCGCGCGAATACTGCGCGGCATTTGGTTAGGAGTTGTCCGAACTTGCGGAACACCTTTCGACATATCCATCACTTTTTCCTTTTGATGAGTTTACGGAAGAAGCGCATCGCGGCAGCACGCCGCGCGGCGCATTTTTTGCAACCAGCCATCAGAACACCAATTTCGGAAAATCGATGATCGATTTACCCGCACCACTGCGGCCCCCAAATTTAGGAGCGGTAAAAGGCGCAAGTTGTAACCGAGACACAAAACCGCGAGGCTTTGGCGGGCCTGATTTTTGGTTGATTGTGACCTTGGGCGGGGTAGGCGCAGCCTTAGAGGCGCGACCACCGATAGGATTATGCGGGGTAGGGGGTTTGCGACCCAACCACCGCTTAATACCGATAGCGCCACCGACACCAGCAGCACCAAAGGCAGCATAACCAGCAGCCCAGCCAAGGCCAGCTTTTGCGGTATCCCAAACATCCGAAGCAGTCTGGCCCCAAAAACCAGTTTCGGGAGCAGCGGCAGGCTGCAAAGCGCCAGCACCAGCACGGCCAAAGCCGTTGGCGTGTTGGATTTGGGCTAAATCAATCGCAGCTTGCCTATCCTGATAGGCAGAGGCGAACTGATGCTCCATTGCCATATTGGCAAGATTGCCCATGCCAGCGCCAGCCGCCTGGAACGCACCAGCTGCGAACGCCGCCCCTGTTGAACCCGTGGCGGTTGGCGTGACGCGACCGTATGCGCCGCCGACGGTGCCGAGAATGGTTAACGGGTTGAACCCGTTTTTCACGGCATCGCGGCGAAGCTTGGCCAAATCAACCCCAACGCCCTTGGCGTTGAGTTTGTTTTGCTCTTGTATGCGCTGATTTTCTGCCCGCTGCTGAGCAGCGGCAGAGATACCGCCAAAAATGGCGGAACCAAGGAGAGGGAGGAACCAACCCATCAGTCAAACGCCCGCGATTGAAAATAGTTTCCCGCCGAGGCACCAGCGGGGAACAACTCGTTAAACGCGCGTTGGAATTTTGCGCGGAAACGGATTTCATCCATCCAATACACTTCGCAGTATAGCTGGCAGACGAGGGGCAACGACCCATCGGGCAAACCCGTGGGGAACTTGCCGACCAGCCAGAACATGTGCTTTTCAGAAAAAAGCTGTTCATCTTTCTGACTGACAAAGGCCGAATTGGGCACGAAGTGCGGATACGGAGACTGCGGCATCACACACCCCCCGCAGACGAAACGGCGCAAAACGCCGCGTAATGCGTGGGATAGAGGATAGCGAGCGAAGCGCCCGCAGCGCCAAGCGCCAGAGGCACGGCGGTACGGATAAAGGCGGGCCAATGGGCCGCGAACAGTTTGGACATTTCAGCACCTATCGGGAGGAATTCCCGTAAGGACAGAAAAGCGGGAAGCTTTTCTGAAATGCAAGAACGATTATCCGATAATCACTATTATGTAATATAAACTCATACCGCAATCCCCACCCATCACATCAACCACGCCCCACAACCGCCTGACATCAAATGAAAAAGGCGCAAGGTTGCCCTTACGCCTTTCCCTATTCCATAAGGCTCATCTTAGCCCTGAACCATCTTCGCCACTTCCGCCGCGAAATCTTCTTCTTTCTTCTCGATGCCTTCACCGCAGGCCATGCGAACGAAACCTGTGATCGTCACGCCAGCCTCTTTTGCGGCCGCTTCAACCGTCAGGTCGGGGTTGATCACAAAAGCTTGGCCCATAAGCGTATTCTCGGCCAAGAATTTCTTCATGCGGCCTGGGATGATGTTGTTTTGAATTACAGCCTCTGGCTTGGGCTTGTCGCTGGCTGCGTTTTCTTCCAGCGCTTTGCTGGTTTGCACAGCCAATTCGCGTTCCACCACAACTGGGTCAAGGTCTGCTTCCGACAGTGCCAGTGGGTTGGTTGCCGCCACATGCATCGCGACTTGCTTTGCAAAACCCGCGTTCGACCCCGTGATCGCAACCAAAACGCCGATCTTGCCCATGCCGTCAGCGGCTGCGTTATGCACATAAGATGCCACATGCTCGCCGTCCAAAATCGCCATGCGGCGCAGGGACAGGTTTTCGCCAATGGTCGCCACAGCTTCGGCGATGACGATATGCACAGGCTGGCCGTTCAAGTCAGCCTCACGCAGCGCTTCGACGGTTTCGCAGCGAATGGCGGTTTTGGTGACATTGTGCAGCAGCTCTTGGAAGCTGGCGTTCTTGCCCACAAAATCGGTTTCCGAGTTGATTTCCACGGCCACGCCGCGCGTGCCAGCAACGGCCACGCCAACCAAACCTTCGGCGGCCAAACGGTCGGCCTTTTTCGCGGCTTTCGCCAGACCCTTGGTGCGCAGCCAATCAACTGCCGCTTCCATATCGCCGTCGGTCTCGACCAAGGCTTTTTTCGCATCCATCATGCCTGCGCCTGTGGATTCGCGCAACTCTTTCACCATTTGTGCGGTGATGCTCATGTTCAGCTCCTGTGAAATAGGTGCGGCGGGGATATACCCCCGCCGTAAATTTTGCATGACAAAAGGCTTACGCCTCGGTTGGTTCGGCGATGGCTTCTTCGACGGGTGCCATTTCCAGCGCGCCAAGGTCAACGCCAGCCGCGCCCATTTGCGCCGACATGCCGTCCAGCGCTGCGCGGGCGATCAGCTCGCAATACAGGCCAATCGCGCGGGCCGCATCGTCATTGCCGGGGATCACATAATCCACGCCTTTGGGCGAATTGTTGGTATCAACAATGCCGATCACTGGGATGCCAAGCTTTTGCGCCTCAAGAATGGCCAAATCTTCTTTGCCCACATCAATGATGAAAATCAAATCGGGGGTGCCGCCCATTTCGCGGATACCGCCAAGCGATGCCTGCAGCTTTGCCTGATCGCGTTCCATGCCAAGACGCTCTTTCTTGGTCAGGCCTTCGCCCCCTGCCCCAAGCACCTCGTCAATCATTTTCAGGCGCTGAATG
>JAIXVS010000147.1 GCA_027482795.1 Rhodobacter sp. | reverse complement strand
CACGGTGAACGCCACCGATCTGCAACCGATGCCAAACCTTGCCAAATCGTGGGAATGGGCCGAAGATGGCATGTCACTGACGGTCAAACTGATCGAAGGCGCAAAGTGGTCTGATGGCGATGCCTTTGATACCGAAGACATCGATTTTTACTGGAACGATGTTGTGATGGACCCAGAGGTTACCCCGCTGATGGGCGCATCACAAGAAACCTATGGCGCGGGCACCACGCTGGAGATCATCGACGCCTATACGTTCAAGATGACCTTCACCACGCCGTTCCCAGAATCTGTTCTGTATGCAATGGCTTACGGCAACTTCTGCCCTGGCCCAAGCCATATGCTAAAGCCCAAGCATCCAAAGCATGGCGGCACATCTTATGAAGATTTCGCCAACAGCTTCCCATCCGATTACATGAACTTCCCCACCATGGGCGCATGGGTGGTTGTGGAACACCGCCCCGATGACATCGTCATCAAGCGCCGCAACCCATACTACTGGAAGGTTGACGAGGTTGGCCAGCAACTGCCCTACCTAGATGAGATGCACTTCCGCCTGTCCACATGGGGTGACCGCGACGTGCAAACCATCGCAGGCACGGGTGACTTTTCCAACCTTGAACAGCCTGAAAACTTTGTCGAAAGCCTGAAGAAAGCGGCAGAAGATACCGCGCCTGCGCGTCTTGCCTTTGGCCCGCGCACCATCGGCTATTCGCTGTTTCCAAACCTATCGGGCAATGGCTGGGGCGAGCCTGACGAACGCGGCCAAGCCGTGCGCGAGTTGAACCGCAACCTCGATTTCCGCAAGGCGATTTCCTATGGCTTGGATCGGGCGCGGCTGGGCGATAGCCTTGTCAAAGGCCCGTTTGCCACGCCCTATGCGGGCGGCGTGATGCAAGGCACCTCGTTCTATGATGCTGCTTCCACCACATTCTTCCCGTTTGATGTGGCATCGGCCAAAGAAGCCTTGGCTGCGGCTGGTCTGGAAGACACGGATGGCAACGGCTTTGTCAACTTTGCGGGTGGCGAGGATGTGAACGTGACCTTGCTGGCCAATATCGATTACGCCACCGACAAAAACCTTGCTGAGGGCGTGATTGCGATGATGGCCGATGCAGGGTTGAAAGTGACCCTGAACGGCTTGGCGGGCAAAGATTTCGACAATGCCCGCGATGGTGGCAAGTATGATTGGTTTGTAAACCGTAACGGCGTGGAATGGATCACCATGGTTCAAAACACGGCGGCTTTGGCCCCCGTCGGCCCAAGCACCGACTTTAACCACCGCGCAAATGCGGCGGGCGAGCTGGACTTGCTGCCCCACGAGGAAGAGATGGTCGCCACCGTCAACGCCTTTATCAGCGAACGCGATCCAGCCGCGCGCACCGAACTGGCCAAAACCTACCAAAAGCTGCACACAGAAAACCTAGACACCATTGGTCTGGTTGCCTTCCCTGCGGCGCTGATGGTGAACAAGCGTTTTGCCAACATCCCAGCGGGCGCGCCTGTGTTCATGTATAACTGGGCCGAAGACAACATCATGCGCGAGCGTGTGTTTGTACCAGCCGACAAGCAACTTGGCGCAGAAGAGCACGCAAATATGCTGCCCGGCGCGCCTGGTGACGCTGGGCCAGTGTCTGCACAGTAAAGCAGCGCTGCCCAAAAGTTAGGGTTCCTCCCCTATGGGGCGGGCGGGGCGAATGCCTTGCCCGCCCTGCCTACCCCCCCTCCGCCTCAAAGGACGCCCCATGCTGCGATACATATCCATGCGCATCTTGCAGGCCATACCTGTGCTGATGGTGATGAGCATTATCACCTTTGCCATCATTCAGGCCCCGCCGGGTGATTACGGCGATTTCATCCGCGCCAATATGATGATCCAAGGCAATGCGACAGCCGATGCCGCCAACCGCGCCGCAGAGGCCTACCGCGAGACGCATGGTCTGAACGATCCCTTGCCCGTGCAATATCTGCGCTGGGTTTGGGGCATCGTCACCGAGGGTGATTTTGGCATGTCCTATGCCTATAACAAACCCGTGGCCGAAGTGGTCGCACAGCGCCTGCCCGCGACCATCGCCATTGCGCTGACCTGCCATCTGCTGGCTACGCTCATCGGCATTTCCTTTGGTATTCTTGCCGCCACGCGCCAATATACTTGGGTCGATACGGTGCTGTCCTTTATCTCTTTTCTTGGCATGACGATCCCGCGCTTTTTGCTGGCGCTGATAATTCTGTATATTCTGGCCTTTCAGTTGAACGTGCAGGAGATCGGCAGTTTCTATTCCACCCGCTTTGGTGGGCAGCCCTATTGGACGGGCTTTTTAGACTTTAACTGGGGCAAGCTGTGGAACCTGATCCAGCATATTTGGCCCGTGATCGCCGTCGCCACCTTTGGCGGGCTGGCCTATAACATGCGGGTGATGCGCGCCAATTTGCTCGATACGCTGAACGCCCAATATATCGAAACCGCGCGGGCCAAGGGCCTTGGCGAAGGGGCCGTGATTATGCGCCACGCCGTGCCCAATGCCCTGCACCCGCTGGTCGCCTATCAGGGCGTTGTACTGCCCTATATGCTGACGGGCGAGATTGAGGTTGCCATTGTCTTTGGCCTTGCCACCATTGGCCCTGCAATCATCGGGTCTATGGCTATTGGTGATGTGTTTGTCACCGCCACCTTGCTGCTGGTGCTGGGTGCCACGCTGATTATCGGCAATATCATCGCCGATGTGCTGCTGGTGCTTCTGGATCCGCGCATTCGTATTGGGGCTGGCGCATGAACACACCTGTGCAATCCGAAGCGGCAGATGACCGCCTGACCACCGTATCCAGCACATCGCAAAGCTATGGCGCGCTGGTCTGGCGGCGCTTTCGCAAATCTTTCGCGGGGATGATGGGGCTAACGCTGGTGGCCATGCTGATCATCGTCGCATTGTTTGCCGATTTCTTTGCCCCCGTAAATCCGAACGCCGCCTCGGAAAGCTTTTCGCCCCCTGCCAAGATTTCCTTCTTCACCAAAGACGGTTTCACCCTGCGCCCCGTGGTCTTTCCCATTGTGCAAAGCGAAGAGCTTGACCCCGTCACCTTTCAGCCCCTGATGGCCCCCGATTATGACAACCCCCGCCGCATTGTGCTGTTTGCCAAGGGGTGGGAGTATGATTTTTGGGGTATCATTCCCATGAACCGCCACCTATTTGGGCTGGAAGATGGCAGCCCGATCCATGTGCTGGGCACCGACAAACTGGGCCGCGATATTCTGTCGCGCGGCATTGTTGGGGCGCGCATTACCCTGATGATCGCGCTGACGTCGATCACGCTGATCACCATTATCGGCACGCTGGCGGGCATTACATCGGGCTATCTTGGCGGGCGGTTTGACCTTTGGTTTCAACGCTTTGTCGAGGTGATCTTGGCCTTCCCGCAGCTGCCGCTGTATCTGGCGCTGACCACGCTGATCCCCGTGACCGCCCCATCCAACCTGTTTCTGGCCTTTGTGATTTCGGTGATCGTCGGCCTTGGCTGGGCGCAGCTTTCGCGCGAGGTGCGCAGCAAAACCATGTCCATGGCCCGCATTGAATATGTCCGCGCCGCCATTGCCGTGGGCGCGTCCGATGCCCGTATCATCACCCGCCACATCCTGCCCAATGTGATGAGCCATGTCATCGTTTCCGTCACGCTTGGCATTCCCGCGATCATCCTTTTGGAAAGCTTTTTGGGTTTCCTTGGCTTTGCGGTAAAGCCGCCGCTGATTTCTTGGGGGCTGATGCTGCAAGATGCGGGCAATTATGGGGTGATCGGGTCTTTCCCGTGGATACTATCCCCTGTTGGCTTTGTTCTGCTGGCCGTCTTTGCGTTTAACGCGCTGGGTGACGGTCTGCGCGATGCTATTGATCCGTATTAAGGGGCGCGCAAGATGAATACCGAAATCGCGCTTCAGGCCCGCAATATTGGGGTCACCTTCACCGTCGATGGCGGCGTGGTCGAGGCAGTGAAAGATGTGTCTTTCACCCTGCACCGCGGCCAAACCATCGCGCTGGTGGGCGAATCTGGGTCGGGCAAATCTGTGACCGCCCGCGCCATTATGAAATTGCTGACCAAGCGGGCCAGTGTCTCGCCCAAAACGGAAATCATCTATGCGGGCCAAAACATGGCGCAATTGTCAGACCGAGACATGCGCCGCCTGCGCGGCAACCGCTTGACGATGATTTTCCAAGAACCGATGTCATCGCTAAACCCCGTCTACACCATCGGCAGCCAATTGGCCGAGGTGCTGCGCATTCATAACCCCAAGATGAAAAAGGCCGAGTCTTGGGCCCGCGCGCAAGACCTGCTGGAATTGGTGCAAATCCCCGACCCCGAGGCGCGCATCCGCCAATATCCGCACCAATTGTCGGGCGGGCAGCGCCAGCGCGTGATGATCGCCATGGCGCTGGCCAACAACCCCGATGTCCTGATCGCAGACGAGCCGACCACCGCGCTGGACGTGACCGTGCAGGCCGAGATTTTGAACCTGATCAAAGCCTTGCAGGCCAAAATGGGCATGGCGGTTATTCTGATCACCCATGATCTAACCGTCGTGCGCCAGTTTGCTGACCATGTTTACGTGATGCAGCACGGCGTGGTGCGCGAAGAGGGGCCAACCGAAACCATCTTCACCGCGCCCCAGCACCCCTATACGCAGCGCCTTTTGGGGTCAGAACCCAAAGGCCAAGCGAACCCGCTGCAAGGTCACCCTGAAACCGTGATCGAAGGGCGCGGCGTGCGCGTGACCTACACCCTGCGCAAAGGCGGCACGTTCAAGGGGCATAACTATGATTTGCAGGCGGTCGATGGGCTGTCGCTGGCGCTAAAGCGCGGCGAAACTTTGGGCATTGTGGGGGAATCTGGCAGTGGCAAAACCACCTTTGGCCAAGCCTTGCTGCGGCTGACCAAACTGACCCAAGGCGAGGTCGATTTCATGGGCCAGCGCATCGAAGGGCTGGATCGCAAGGGTATGAAACCCTTTCGCCAGCGCATGCAGATTGTCTTCCAAGACCCGTTTTCATCGCTGAACCCGCGCATGTCGGTGCGCCAAATCATCGAAGAAGGTCTGACAGTCAATAACATCGGCACATCGGGCGCAGACCGCCTTGAACGGGTCCGCCGCGCGCTGCGCGATGCGGGTATGCCCGACAGCATCCTGTCACGCTTTCCACATGAATTTTCGGGCGGCCAGCGCCAGCGCCTTGCCATCGCGCGGGCCATTGCACTAGAGCCCGAGTTTATCTTGCTGGATGAACCCACCTCTGCGCTTGATCTGTCTGTTCAGGCGCAGATTATTGATTTGTTGCGCAAATTGCAGGCCGAAAAGGGCCTGTCATATTTGTTCATCAGCCACGATCTAAAAGTCGTGCGCGCCCTGTGCCACCGCGTGATTGTGATGCAGAATGGCAAAATTGTGGAACAAGGCCCCGTGGCCGATGTTCTGGAACACCCCTCAACCGACTATACGCGCCGGCTGGTACGCGCCGCGTTTGACATTGCAACCTAAGGATAAAAACATGCCTACCCCCGTGATTACCTTTATCGGCGCTGGTTCTGCCGTGTTCACCAAAAACATCGCTGGCGATATTCTGTCGCGCCCTGCACTTGCGGGGGCGGAAATTCGGCTGATGGATATCAATCCAGAACGCCTGTCCGAATCTGAAATCATCGTCGGCAAGCTGGCGCAGTCACTGGGCGGCAAATCCACTGTAAAGACCTTTTCCAATCAGCGCCGCGCGCTGGACGGGGCCAATTTCGTTGTCTGCTGCTTTCAAGTTGGCGGGTACGAGCCCTGCACAGTGACCGATTTCGAAGTGCCTAAGGCATACGGCCTGCGTCAGACCATCGCCGATACGCTGGGCGTGGGCGGCATTATGCGCGGCCTTCGCACTGTGCCCGTTTTGTGGGGCATTTGCGAAGATATGCTGGCCGTCTGCCCCGATGCGCTGATGATGCAATATGTCAACCCAATGGCCATCAACACGTGGGCTATTGCCGCAAAATACCCCACGATCAAGCAGGTCGGCCTGTGCCACTCGGTGCAGGGCACGGCATGGGAACTGGCGCGTGATTTAGACATTCCCGTGGAAGAGATTCGCTACCGCGCGGGTGGCATCAACCACATGTCATTCTACTTGAACTTTGAACATCGCCAAGCAGATGGATCATACGTTGACCTTTACCCTGCCCTGTTGAAAGGCTACCGCGAGGGGCGCTTTCCCAAACCATCGCATTGGAACCCGCGCTGCCCCAATAAGGTGCGCTACGAAATGCTGACCCGCGTGGGCCATTTCGTCACCGAAAGTTCCGAGCATTTCGCCGAATATACCCCGTGGTTCATCAAACGTGACCGCCCTGATTTGATTGAAAAATTCGGCATCCCGCTGGACGAATACCCCAAGCGCTGTGTTGAACAAATCGCGCGCTGGAAAAAAGAGGCCGAGGCGCTGAAAACCGCCAACACCATCGAAGTGTCCGAAAGCCACGAATATGCCAGCCAGAT
>JAIXVS010000115.1 GCA_027482795.1 Rhodobacter sp. | reverse complement strand
TGGCGCGCATCGGCAAAGGTAAAGCCAAGGCTTTTCAGGTTGCGCGCAAGCTCTGCGCCAATTTGGGCTTGATCACTGCTTTGGGCGGCCACGGCATCATCCCAGCCTGCGCGATAGCCGCTGTCATAGGCTGCAAGCTTGGCCTCCTCAAAGGCGATGCTTTCCAGCACAACAACAGGGGTTTGCCCCGCAGGTTCGGGCGTATCAAACACTTCGAGGTTGAGCGTTTTCATGCTTTTTCCTCCTCTTGCTCCATCCAGCCGCGCAGAATTTCAACCGATTCGGCCTGCCGTTCTTCGATCAGGCGGCGCAGGCGCGCGACGGGGTCGGCGCTGTCGTTGCTGCCTGTTCCCATGTCGAAATTATCCAAATTGACCATGGGCAAATCGCCAAAGCTGTCGATCTCGCCCGTCAGCACAGCGCCGCTGCCATCAAGGTTCGGCAGGGCCAAAGCCCCACCATCAGGTGCAGGCAGCATTTGGGGTTGCGCCGGGGCAAAACGGCCCGCAAGCATGGGGCGGATCACAAACAGGCCCAGCACCAGTGCAACAAGGCCCAGCACCAAAGTTTGGATCAAGCTCATCATGTTAAAGCCCGCCAGCATCGACGCAGATGCCACCGTGCCTTGTTCAGGCAGGGGTTCAAAGGCCAAAGACTTTAGCGTCAGCACATCGCCGCGCGCCTCATCCAGCCCAACGGCCGAGGCGACAAGCTCGCGCAGAACGGCCAGTTCTTCATCGGGGCGCACGGCGAAGGTTACCGTGCCATCTTCGGCCACGGTTTGGGTGCCATCCAGCAGCACCGCCACGGATATTTTCTTGATTGCACCCGGCGCTTTGATGACATCGCGCTTGGTTTCGGAAATTTCATAATTCACACGCTCTTGCTGTTCGGCTGATTCGGATTTGCCCGCATCGCCGCCAGAATTTTGGCCCTCGGGCAGGTTGGACGCCACGGTTACATCGGTGCCTGCCGCCGATTCGCTGCCCGTGCTGGATGTGGTTTCGGTTGAAATCGCAACCCGCGCTTGCGGATCGACTGTGCGTTCGCTGATCTGTTCGCTGTCGGTCACCACATCAACGCTGACCTCTACCACAGCACGGCCTGCGCCCACCCGCGCCTCTAGCAGACGCTCGACATTGGCGCGCATTTCGGCAGCGCGCGTATCGCCCATGGCGCTGGGGGTTAGGGTGTCATCATCGCTGGGTACCAGCCCCGCAACTGAATCGATCACCGCCACATCGCTGGGCACCATTCCAGGTACAGCGGCGGCGACCAAATGGCGGATGGCCTTTGCCTGCGCGGGCGCAATCGCCCCGCTGACCGATGTGATCGTGACACTGGCGGAGGGGTTTTGATTGCGTTGAAACGGCTGCGACGGGGCCTGCGCGATATGAACCCGCGCCGATTTGACCTGTGGGTTGGCCAACAGGGTGCGGGCGAGTTCGCCTTCTTTTGCGCGCCAATAGGCCGCATCGAACATCTGCGATGTGGTGCCAAAACCTGACAGCCCATCCAAAATCTCGTATCCCGCGCCGCCTGCGGCAGGCAGGCCTTGGCTGGCAAGTGTCATCCGCATGGTATCGCGCGCGCCCTCATCGACAAAAATCGAATCGCCACGCACTTCGTATCGCGCACCGCTTTGATCCAGCGCGGCAATCACTTCACCAGCCGAGGCAGGGCTAAGGCCCGCATAAAGCAGCGTCATGCCTGGCGCTGCGGCCATGCGTGAGAGCGCGATAATCGCCAAAAAAACCGCGATTGTCGCCCCTGCAACAATGATCCGCCGCCGCGTATCCAGCGATTGCCAGATTTGCATCAAATTCTGCACGTCTTACTCCTTTGGACTTCTGCCCTGATCGGCAGCTTGACCGATTGGTCTTAACAATCGGTTAGTGACCTTTGGGTATTCTGGCCCCGTGATGAAAATCAGGAGGCAGCCGTGGCTGATGCCGAAGAGCCGCAGGAAGTGGCACCGAAAAAGTCGAAAAAACCCCTTATAATTGGGGTGATACTGGCGCTTGTCTTGGGCGGCGGGGGTTTTTATGCCACCTATTCGGGGCTGATTCTGGGCCAGGACCCTGCGGGCACGCCAGCGCATGAGCCAAGCGCAAGCCCGCTGCCAGACATCGCCTTTGTGCCGATTGAACCTTTGGTGATTTCGCTGGGCAGCGCGGAATCGGGGCGCAACTTGCGCTTTTCCTCGCAAATTGAAACGTCCAGCGCCTATACCGCCGATGTCACGCTGCTGTTGCCGCGGATTGTTGATGTGATGAACGGCTATTTGCGCGCGATTGATCCTGCCGAACTGGATGAACCGGCCACGCTGCTTCGCATTCGCGCGCAGCTTTTGCGGCGCATCCAACTTGTGACGGGGGACGGGCGCGTGCGCGATTTGCTGGTCACTGAATTTGTGCTGAATTAGGAAAACCAGATGCAAATGATTGCAGATATTCTGATGACAGCGGGGGCCTTTGGGGCCGCGATTTACTGTTACGTCCTGTCCAATCGGCTGAAGAAATTCACCGCGCTGGAATCGGGTATGGGCAGCGCGATTGCGGTTTTATCGGTGCAGGTCGATGATATGACGCGCGCGCTAGAGGCCGCGCGCGGGGCGGCACATGCGCAGGCCGATGGTCTGCGCGCCCAAACTGCGCGCGCCGAAGCGGTGGCCGCCCAGTTAAAGCTGCTGATGGCATCTTTGCACGATTTGCCCAAACCCAGCGGCCCAGACGGCGATGATGACATGGGCCTTGACGGCGAGCGCAGGCTGCGTTTTGTGCGCCGCCGCACGGAAGGCCGCGATCTG